>JAQGNA010000394.1 GCA_028292075.1 Rhodoferax sp.
ATCTGTTCCACCGTGCCGTGCTCGACCTGGCGGCCGCGCCACATCACCACCACGTCGTCGGCCATCTGCGCCACCACGCCCATGTCGTGGGTGATGAACATCACGGCGGTGTTCAGGTCGCGCTGCAGCTCGCGCACCAGGTTGAGGATCTGCGCCTGGATGGTCACGTCGAGCGCGGTGGTGGGCTCATCGGCAATGAGCAGCGCCGGCTGGCACGACAGTGCCATCGCGATCATCACCCGTTGACGCATGCCGCCCGAGAGCGCATGCGGATAGGCGTCGAGCAGCCGGGGGGCGTCTGGCAGGCGCACCTTCTCGAGCAGCGCCTGCGCCTGCACGCGGGCCTGTGCCGGTGTCATCGCCTGGTGAAGGATGAGCGCCTCGGCGATCTGGTTGCCGATGGTGAACACCGGGTTGAGCGACGTCATCGGCTCCTGGAAGATCATGGCGATCTCGTTGCCGCGGATGGCCCTCAGCGCGTCGTCGCCGGCCCGCACCATGTCGATGGCGCCGCGCGTCGGCGAATCGAAGCGCACTTCGCCGCCGACGATCTTCCCGCCTGAATAATCCGTGAGCCGCATGATGGCCTGCGAGGTGACCGACTTGCCCGATCCTGATTCGCCGACGATGGCGAGGGTGCGACCGGCCTGCACGTCGAAGCTCAGGCCGTCGACCGCGCGGAACCTTCCGGCCGGCGTGTCGAACTCGACGCACAGCGAGCGCACAGACAGCAAGGCGGTTCCTGCCCCATTCGGCATGGCGCTTGCGTGCTTCGTCATTGCTGGCGGCGCGGGAGCCCGGCGGGGGTTGCCGCCGTTGCGTCAGCAGGCCTGGCCGAGGAAGACACGCGATGTTGCACAAGGACTCCAGTTCGGTGAAGAGAGGCCGCGCACCATGCAACTCCCGAATATCCACATGCCGACGCGGTATAAAGATTGTGACGGCATTTTGTCGCAACGTCACAAAATTGTCGATGAATCGTTAGCTAAGTCTCTACAATTTAGAAGCGGTGACCGTCAAGACGGGCGCCCACTCATTCGACCCGGAGGCATTCAATGGCCAGTAGATCCGCCGCGACACCAGCGCCCAAAAGAGACGGCAGCAAGCCGCCCATCGTTTCGTCCGCGCACCTGGTCTCGCCGCGCAGCATCGAGATGAGTGAATTCGAATTCGGTCTCATCGTGGCCAACAATGCCTTCAGCCGCTGGATCGTGCATTGCATGAGCGCTGCCGGACTGAAGGACCTGACGCCGCTCGACGTGCTCGTGCTGCACCACGTCACCCACCGGGCCCGCGACAAGCGCCTGGCCGACATCTGCTTCATCATGAACGTGGAAGACACCCACCTCATCAACTACGCGCTCAAGAAACTACAGGGGCTGGGTGTGGTGGCCTCGAGCAAGAACGGCAAGGAGGTGACCTATGCCTCCACCGAAAAGGGCAACGCCTATGTGCAGCGCTACCGCGAGATCCGCGAATCCTGTCTGATGGACGCGCTGAACGTGGACGACGGCATGAACCGCGACGTCGGCGAACTGGCGCGGCTGCTGCGCATTCTGTCCGGGGCCTATGACCAGGCCGCGCGCTCCGCGGCGTCGCTCTGACACGCGGCCTCTAGCCCTCGACGCGGTCACACCAGCCGGCCATGAAGACACATCCAGTGCTGGGCGTCATCATGCTGGACACGCGGTTTCCGCGGCTGCTCGGCGACATCGGCCATGCGGGCACCTGCGGGCACATTCGGGCTGCCGGTGCGTCACCAGGTGGTGACTTTGCCGCCGCCAAGGCCGACGCGGTGTTAACGGCGCTGGCCTTGCTTGCACGCTCGCCGTGGCTCCGCACCATGGTGCTCGAATGCACGAACCTGCCGCCCTGCGCGGCCGCCATCGAACGGCACACCGGTTGCTGCACGGTTTCGCCTCTTCAGCCGGCTCCGCTGCTACGGGCCTTGTCGAATTCTTCCTATCGAAGTCCCTTTTTCCCGTCACCTACGCCCTGACCATGCAAACACAACCCACCCCTTCCCGCTGGCAGTTCTGGATCGACCGCGGCGGCACCTTCACCGACGTGGTCGGAAAGAAGCCCGACGGCAGCCTCGTCACCCACAAGCTGCTGAGTGAAAACCCCGAGCAGTACCAGGATGCCGCGGTTGCGGGCATCCGCCATCTGCTCGGCTTGAAGCCGGGTGAGCCGATCACGCCGGAGCTGGTCGACTGCGTGAAGATGGGCACCACCGTGGCGACCAACGCGCTGCTCGAACGCAAGGGCGAGCCGACGCTCTTGGTCACCACCCGTGGATTTCGCGACGGCCTGCGCATCGCCTACCAGAACCGGCCGCGCCTGTTCGACCGGCGCATCCTGCTGCCCGAGTTGCTCTACAGCCGCGTGATCGAGGCGCAGGAGCGCATGGGCGCGCAGGGCGAGGTGGTGGAGCCGCTCGATGAGGCCAACCTTCGCGAACACCTCTGGGCTGCGTTCGATGCCGGCCTGCGCAGCGTCGCCATCGTCTTCATGCACGGCTACCGCTACACCGACCACGAGCAAGCCGCGGCGCGCATCGCGGCCGAGGTCGGCTTCACGCAGGTCAGCACCTCGCATGGCACCAGCCCGATGATGAAGTTCGTGAGCCGCGGCGACACCACCGTGGTCGACGCCTACCTCTCGCCCATCCTGCGCCGGTATGTGGAGCAGGTGGCCGGTGAAATGCCGGGCGTGAAGCTGTTCTTCATGCAGAGCAGCGGCGGCCTGACCGACGCGCACGTGTTCCAGGGGAAGGACGCCATCCTCAGCGGCCCGGCCGGTGGCATCGTCGGCATGGCGCGCACGGCCGGCCTGGCGGGGCATGACGACGTGATCGGCTTCGACATGGGCGGCACGTCGACCGATGTGAGCCATTTCCGCGGCGGCCTGAAGGGCGAATTCGAGCGCGAGTTCGAGACCCAGGTGGCCGGGGTGCGCATGCGCGCGCCGATGATGAGCATCCACACCGTGGCGGCCGGTGGTGGCTCGATCCTGGCGTTCGACGGCGCGCGCTTCCGCGTCGGCCCGCAGAGCGCGGGTGCCAACCCGGGCCCGGCGAGCTACCGCCGCGGCGGCCCGCTGGCCATGACGGATGCGAACGTGATGGTCGGCAAGGTGCAGCCGCGCTACTTCCCCAAGGTGTTCGGGCCGCGCGCGGACGAAGCGCTCAGCGCCGAGGTGGTGCAGCAGAAATTCGCCGAGCTGGCACGGCGCAGCGGGCGCACTGCCGAGGACGTGGC
Source organism: Rhodoferax sp. (assembly GCA_028292075.1). The sequence goes on from JAQGNA010000394.1 coordinate 3,261, forward strand.
CGAGGGTT
>JAQGNA010000416.1 GCA_028292075.1 Rhodoferax sp.
CCTGTGGGTGCGCCGAGGAGCGGAGGGTTCGGCGGATCAGGGCTGGCGTTGTTTGAGCGAAGCGAGTTTAGCCAGACCCCGCCGAACCCGAGCACCGCAGGCTGCCCGCAGCGCAGCGAAGGGACGCGCACACCGGGGGTCGCCTTCTCTTTGGTTACTTTCTCTTGGCGAAGCAAGAGAAAGTGACTCGCCGCCGGGCGACTCCCGGCCAGCAGCGCTTATTCCGCCCCACCCTTCACCGGCCAATGCGCCTGAATCAACTCCCCAGCAATCGAAAACCCCCTCGGCGGCACCTTGGGCATCGCATCCCCCGGCCCGAACCACCCCGCCTCCGCAATCTCCGTCTCATCCACCCGAATCTCCCCACCCGCATATTCCGCCGTAAAAGCCAGCATCAGCGAATGCGGAAACGGCCAAGGCTGGCTACCGAAATAAGCCACGTCCCGCACCCGGACCCCCACCTCCTCGAACACCTCCCGGTGCACGCATTCCTCGATCGACTCTCCAGCCTCCACGAACCCCGCCAACGCGGTGAAGAACTGCGCCGGGTGGTTCAGGTGCCGTGCCAGCAGGATGGCATCGCCCTTCTTGATCAGCACCATCATGGCCGGCGAGATGCGCGGATAGGCCACCATGCCGCAGGCCGGGCAGCGCGCGCAGCGTTCGCCGGCCACCATGTCGGTGGGTGTGGCGCAGGCGCCGCAGTAGCGGTGGGTCCGGGCCCATTCGGCGATCTGGTAGGCGCGGCCGGCCACCGAGACGAGGCCGTCGGGCAACTGGCCAAACAGCGAGCGCAGTTTGCGGAAGGCATGGCCTTCGGGCGGCTCGGCTTCGCGCGGCAGCGCGGTGGTACGGCTGTAGCGGCCCTCGAGCAAGCCGATGGGGTGGAAGGCCTCGCCGGCCAGCGCGTAGGTGCGCAGCGCCGCTTCATCGGGCAGCGCCAGGGTTTCCGCCTGCACCAGCAACTCGTCGCCCCGAAAGAGAAAGTTCAGGGGCGAGGGGTGTTCGGCGGCGGTCAGCAAGGGGACGAACTGGTCGGGCGTCTTCAGCATGGTGCGGGCTCGTTAAAAGAACGTGTGAACGGTGGAACATGGGGCGCGTCGAGCAACCGGTGTGGCTGCCGCGGGCAGTGTGTTCATTGGTCGAAGAACGCTTCGAAGCCTTCCATCGGTTCGAAGCGCTTGTTGCGGTAACGCAGGCGGGTGGGGCCGGGCAGAGCGCGTGCCGGGACGCTGTGGCGCGGGTCGCCGGGGTAGCAGATGGTGCGCGTGCCGGCGTCGTCGAACGGCTCGGGCTGGACCACTGGCGGTAGCCGGCCGCGGGCTTCCGCCATGGCGCTTTCGGCGGTGGCATGGCGGGCCAGGTGGACGAGACTCATGATCTGCGGCGGTGCAAGATCGATGCGCGCTTCCCAATACTGTTGGAGCGCGGTGCGCGGTGGCAGCCAGATGCTCTCGACCGCTTCATGGTTGTCGTGCAGGGCTTCCTGGCCTTCGGGCACCAGCGCCAGGAAGAAGCGGGTGTCGAAGCGCTTGTTCATCACCGAGGGCGAGGTGGGTGTGATCCAGCGCGACCACGGCACCACGGCTTGTGTCATCAGGCGAAGACCGAGCTGGGCCAGCGCCGCATTGAAAGGCGTGCCGTCGCGCAGCAGGGCCGCCGCGGTGGCAACCTCCGCCACGGTGCCGGGGTGGGCGAACAGCACACCCGACTCTTCGAAGGCCTCGCGCAGCGCCGCCACATGCAGCGCGGCCGCGGTGCCTGCCGGAAGGGCCGCTTCGCCCAGCGCGGCGTGCAGGCGATCGAGCGGCTGGTCGAGCGTGGCCAGCAGGGTTGGGTCGGCGTCTTCGGCGTCGAGCTTGCCTCCAGGAAAGACGTGGGCGCCGCCCAGCACGTCGGAGGCGCCATGGCGACGCACCATGAACACTTCGAGGCCGGCGGTGCCGTCGCGCAGCAGGGCGATGCTGGCGGCGTCGCGGGGCGGCGTGTGAACGACGCTGTAGTTAAGTTCCATGGCGAATGGCGGCCAGCCTGGCTGGCCGGCGTGGTGTTGTTGTGGGTTGCGGTCTCTACAGCGAGGCTACCAGTTTAGGGCTGCGCCTGCCGGACCCGGGCACCGTCGGGTCGAACTGTAGGAAAGCACTGGTGAGCGCTGGTGAGCCGTTCCCACAGCGCTGCTCCGCGACGCGATTCGAGAATTCTGCTTTTGAAAAAGGATTCCGCGATGAACACCACATCTTCGACTGCCGACATGCCGTCCACGGCCCCTGCGGGCGTCCGTCCGCTGGCTCTGGTGACGGGTGCGTCCTCGGGCATTGGCTACCAGCTGGCAAAGTGCTGTGTCGAGAACGGCTTCGATCTGGTCGTTGCCGCCGACCAGCCGCTGGAGGAAGCGGTGGCTGACTTTCGCTCGCTCGGCGCTGAGGTCACGGCGGTGCAGGCCGAACTCGCCAGCCGCGACGGCATTGACCAGCTGCTGGCCGCAGTCGGCGGGCGGCCGATCGACGCGCTGCTGGCCAACGCCGGGCATGGCCTGGGCAAGGGCTTTCTGGAGCAGGACTTCGCCGAGGTGCAG
>JAQGNA010000425.1 GCA_028292075.1 Rhodoferax sp.
ATGTGCTTGGATGGTTGGGATGCCCGGTCATTGTGCATCCGCGAACCCCTTCAGCCTTGAAGGACGGCGCCGCAACGCCGGTCTGGCCGCGGTGCCGGCGGTCCAGTGCTGGCCCACCGCGTCTCGCCGTTGCGGCACATCGCATTTTCAACAATGTCAGCAGTACATGACCTGCCGGTTGAACGGGTACGCCGACTGCGCTCCCACCATGCTGCCGCTTTGCAGGTTGCCGTCTGGCCGGATGGACAGCATCTGGTGCAGCGAGATCCAGCCCTGTTCGAAGCTCATGGCACTGCCGGCCAGGTAGAGCCGGTAGGCCCGCAGAATCTTGTCGGCCTCGGTGCCTGCGCCGCTCAGTGACGCCAGGGCCTCGGCGAGCTTCGACTCCAGCGCGTCCGACCAGGCCCACAGCGTGCGCGCGTAGTGGGGCCGCAGGTTTTCGGTGTCGACCATCTCCAGGCCCGCCTTGGCCGTCTCTCGCAGGATCTGGCTCACGTGCAGCAATTCGCCACCCGGAAAAATGTACTTCTCGATGAATTCCCCCATGCCGGCGCCGAGTTGGTCGTGGCCCGGCGTGCCGGCGGTGATGCCGTGGTTGAGCACCAGGCCGCCCGGTTTGAGCAGCCGGTGGATCTTGCTGAAATACGCCGGCATGTTGGCGCTGCCCACGTGCTCGAACATGCCGACCGACGCAATCTTGTCGAAAGGCATGTCCTCCGGCAAGTCGCGGTAGTCCAGCAGGCGCATTTCCACTTGTCCTTGCAGGCCGCGCCGGGCAATTTCGGCGTTGACGTGGGCATGCTGGTTGTTCGACAGCGTGATGCCCATTCCCTTCACGCCGTACTGTTCGGCGGCCCACAGCAGCAGCCCGCCCCAGCCGGCGCCGATGTCGAGAAACCGCTCGCCGCGCTGCAGCATCAGCTTGCGGCAAATGTGGTCGAGCTTGGCCTCCTGGGCCTCGGCCAGGGTCATGTCCGCGTCGCGGTAGTAGGCGCAGGAATAGACGCGGCGCGGGTCGAGCCACAGCGCGTAGAAGGCGTCGGACACGTCGTAGTGAAACTGGATCTGCTCCGCGTCCTTGTGCGGCGAATGCGCCGCCAGCGAACGCGCCCGGCGCAGCATGTTGGCCCACCATCCGCTGCTGGCGCCACCGGTGGGGCTGCCAGGCAGCAGGCCGGCCGCGACGGCCATCAGGTCGCGCATGGGGCCCTGCATCTGCACGCGTGCCTCCACGAAATCTTCGGCCAGCCGTCCAATCTGACCGGCCGCCATGGTGGCCAGGCTAGACCAGTCCTTGAAGGCAAGCGTCACCGACGCCGTGTTGGCACCCACGCGCTGCCCCGCCGGAAGCTGCAGTGCCACCGGCACCGGCAACCGCTTCAGCTGGCTTTCGATCCTGTGGATGAGGGTTTGCATGCGCGAATTCTTGGCTTGATGTAACGATCGTCCTGCCGCTTTCAAAAGTGCCTTGTAGGACAACTGCGTTTTTGGCGGATTGCCGTCCGAGACCGCATGCCGCTCGCTAAACTGCCGGGTTGTCTTTTTTCGGCCGATCACGTGGCATCACCTGGATCACTGAGATCACCCCTCCGGGCCGTCGTCGCCGGTCTTGGCCTGACGCTGCTGGCCGGTTGCGCCGACACCGGCTACCTGCTCCAGTCGGCGCGCGGGCACCTGCAGATGCTGCGCGCAGCCCGTCCCGTCGACGATTGGCTCGCCGATGCCAAGACGCCCGTCGAACTCAAGGAGCGGTTGCTGCTGGCCCGGCAAATGCGCAGCTTTGCCGTGACCGAGCTGCATCTGCCCGACAACGCCAGCTACCACCGCTATGCCGACCTGCACCGGCGGGCCGTCGTCTGGAACGTGGTGGCAGCGCCGCCGTACTCGCTCAAGCTCAAGACCTGGTGCTTCCCCGTGACCGGCTGCATCGGCTACCGTGGTTATTTTGAAGAGGGCGATGCCAGGGCGCTGGCCGGTGAGCTCGACGCCGACGGGCTTGAAACCAATGTCTACGGCGTGCCCGCCTATTCGACGCTGGGCTGGATGAACTGGGCGGGCGGCGACCCGCTGCTCAACACCTTCATCCGCTACCCCGAGGGCGAGCTGGCGCGGATGTTGTTCCACGAACTGGCGCACCAGGTGGTCTATGCGCAGGACGACACGCCCTTCAACGAATCATTCGCAACCGCGGTCGAGCGTCTTGGCGGCGCGCGCTGGCTGGCGGCGCACGGCTCAGAGGCTGCGCGACGCGAATATGCCGAGTTCGACGGGCGGCGCCGGCAGTTCCGTGCCTTGACGATGGCCACCCGAGGGCGGCTCGAAGCCATCTACCGGCAGGCCGGGCCCGAGGCGGTGCCAAGCCCAGGGGAAGTGGCAGCCAAGGCCGATGCCATGGCCAGGTTTCGGGCCGACTATGCCGCGCTGAAGGCGTCGTGGAACGGCTATGCGGGCTACGACGCCTTCGTCGACCGCGCCAACAATGCGAGCTTCGGCGTGCAGGCCG
>JAQGNA010000437.1 GCA_028292075.1 Rhodoferax sp.
GACGTGCGCAATTTCTGGCGCACCTGGTACGTGCCGGCCAATGCGTCCGTGGTGGTGGCCGGCGACGTCGACGTGGCCGAAGTGCGCCGCCTCGTCGAAAAATACTACGGCGGCATTCCGGCCCGGCCGGTGCCTGCGCGCAAGCCGCGGCTCGAGCCGGCCCAGGCCGGCATCCGCCGGATCGACTTCAAGGCCCCGGCCGAGCAGTCCTACCTGATGATGGCCTTTCGCACGCCTTCGTTCGCCGGTGTGGACGCCACCGACCCCGGCAGCAACGACGCGCTGGCGCTCACCATCCTGGCCGAGGTGCTCGACGGCTACCCCGGCGCCCGCCTCGACCGCGGCCTGACCCAGGGCGAGGGCCGCGTGGCCGACAGCGCTGGCGCCAGCAGCGGCCTGATGGGCCGCGGACCGCAGCTTTTCATGTTCGACGCCGTGCCCGCCGCCGGCAAGACGCCCGAGCAGGTCGAAGCGGCCCTGCGCGAGCAGGTGGCGCGCATCGCCCGGGAAGGCATCTCCGAGGCGGAGCTGCAACGCGTCAAGACGCAGTGGGTGTCGAGCGAGATCTACAAGCTCGATTCCGTCATGGGCCAGGCCCGGGAACTCGGAAGCTATTGGGTGCAGGGCCTGCCGATCGATGCCGGCGAACGCATCATTGCGCGGTTGCGCGCCGTCACGGCCGCGCAGGTGCAGTCGGTCGCCGCGCGCTATTTTGGCGACGACCAGCTCACCGTGGGCGTGCTGCGCCCGCAGCCGATCGACCCGAACCGCAAGCCCCGCACCCCGCCACCCGGCGCCCGCCACTGAGAGCGCCCCACCATGAACAACATCAAACGACTGGCTGCCACGGCCGCCACCTTCTGCGCCGCGGCGCTGTGCCATGTCTCGTCGGCCTGGGCCGCCATTCCCATCCAGCAGTGGACGCAACCCAACGGCGCGCGTGTGTTTCTGGTCGAGAGCCCGGCCATACCCATGCTCGACGTGCAGGTCGATTTCGACGCCGGTGGCCGGCGCGACCCGGCGGCGCAGGCCGGCCTGGCCAGCGTGGCGGCCAGCATGAGCAACAAGGGCGTGCTGGCCCGCGGCAACGAGCCGGCGCTCGACCAGAATGCCTGGAGCGAAGCCTGGGTCGACCTCGGCGCCTCGTTTGGCGCCGGTGCCAGCGACGACCGCATGAGCTTCGGGTTGCGCACGCTCACCTACCCCGACCTGCTCGACAAAGCGGTGCGGCTGGCCGCGCGGCAACTGGGCGAGCCGGCATTCTCGGCCGATCTGTGGCAGCGCGAACGCCAGCGCATCGCCGCCTCGCTGAAAGAGGCCGACACCAAGCCGGCCACCATCGCGGGCCGCGCCTTTCAGCGCGCGGTTTACGGTGACCACCCCTACGGCTTCGAGCTGACGCAAGCCACGCTCGACCGCATCGAAACCCGCGACATGCAGGCCTTCTACAGCCGCATGGTGCTGCCGTGCCGGGCCACGGTGAGCCTGGTCGGCGCCATCGACAAGGCCCGCGCCGATGCGCTGGTGACGACGCTGCTCTCGCGCATTGCCACGCCGGGCGGGCAGGCCTGCCAGCCGCTTCTACCGGTGCCTGAGGTGCAGCCCCTGGCCGCCCCGCGCGATCTTCGGATTCCCTTCGCCTCGGCGCAGGCCCATGTGCTGATGGGCCAGCCCGGCTTCAAGCGCGACGACCCGGACTTTTTTGCCCTGACCGTGGGCAACTACGTGCTGGGCGGCGGCGGCTTCGTTTCGCGGCTCACCGCCGAAGTGCGCGAGAAGCGCGGCCTGAGCTACAGCGTCTACAGCTACTTCGCGCCCGGCCTCCACGCGGGCGCCTTCACGATCGGCCTGCAGACCCGGCCCGACCAGGCCACCCAGGCGGTCGACGTGTCGCGCGAGGTGCTGGCGCGCTTCGTGGCTGAAGGTCCGACCCAGGCCGAACTGCAGGCCGCCAAGGACAACCTCATCGGCGGCTTCGCCCTGCGCATCGACACCAACCGCAAGCTGCTCGACAACGTGGCCAACATTGCCTGGAACCAGCTGCCGCTCGACTACCTGGACCACTGGACCGAACGGGTCGAGAAGATCACCGTGGCCGACGTCAAGGCCGCCTTCGCCCGCAAGCTGCAGCCGGCGAAGATGGTGACCGTGGTGGTGGGGGGTGCCTCCTGAGGCGTTGACCAGGGGCCGGAGGTGGGCCTGACGGGGCGGCCAGAGGGGCCATTCGGCGTGGTTTAAGCTCAAGCCATGACGACAGCCCCCCGATCCGAACGGCCCCAGGCCAAAAAGAAGCCCACCACCCCGCGCCGCAACACGCCGCCGCCCGGCGAAATCCGCCTCATCGGCGGTCAGTGGAAGCGCACCAAGCTCCCCGTGGCCGACAAGCCCGGCCTGCGCCCCACGCCCGACCGCGTGCGCGAAACCCTTTTCAACTGGCTCGGCCAGGACCTCACCGGCTGGCGCTGCGCCGACGCATTCGCCGGCACCGGCGCCCTTGGCTTCGAGGCCGCCTCGCGCGGCGCCGCCGAGGTGGTGTTGGTCGAGCAGGACGGCATCCTCGTGTCGCAGCTCATGGCCGTGCAGAAGAAGCTAGCCGCCACAGCCGTGCAGGTGCGGCGCGCCGACGGCGTGGGCGCGCTGCGCCAGCTCGCCGCTGGCAGCCAGGACGTGGTGTTTCTCGACCCGCCCTTCGAAGCCGATGTCTACGACGCGGCCCTGC
>JAQGNA010000444.1 GCA_028292075.1 Rhodoferax sp.
GGCTGCTTGAGTACTTGATCGAATGCAACCGAGAGCCGGTCGACAAGCAGCCGCGGCAGGCCACCCGGCGCCACGATGCCGAACCACGAGGCGACCTCGAAACCCGCAAGGCCGGCTTCGGCCACCGTCGGTACGTCAGGCAACTGGGAGGCGCGCGAGGCCGTGGTGACGGCCAGCGGCAGCACCGTGCCGCCACGGATCTGGCCCATCATGGGCGTGGCGTTTTCGAAGGAGAAGGCGGCGTCGCCGCCCAGCACGGCCTGCATGGCCGGTGCGGCGCCGTTGTAGGGAATATGGGTGACCTCGATGCCGGCGGCCTGGGCGAAAGCGACCGCCGAGAGATGCAGCGAGGTGCCGGCGCCGGACGAGGCGTAGTTCAGCTTGCCGGGGTTGGCTTTGGCATAGGCGACGAGCTCGTGCATGGTCTTGAGCGGTGAGTCCCGTCGCACATACAGCACGTTGGCCGTGGCCGCCAGTTCGCAGATGCCGGTGACGCCCGCGTCCGGATCGAACCTGAGCTTATACATGGACGGCCCAATGCCATGCGTAGCCACGGAATTCATCATCAACGTGTAGCCGTCCGGCTCGGCCTGCGCGGCGAGCGTGGCGGCCAGCGTGCCACCGGCACCGGGCTTGTTGTCGACCACGATCGGCTGGCCAAGCAGGCGCGCCAGCGGCTCGGTCATGAGACGCAGCAGGATGTCCGAGCTGCCGCCCGGCCCCGACGGCACGATGATGCGGATGGGTTTTTTCGGCCAGTCGGTGGGTTGGGCCCAGGCTTGTCGCAAGCTGCCAAGGGCCAGCAATGTGCCGGTGGCGGCCAGAGTTCTTCGTCGTTGAATGTTCATGGTGTCTCCTTTGGTGGCGGCTGCTCGACGCTTCATGGCTGAACCTGGCGGCCAGGCGATGCGCCGAACCAGGATCGGTCAGGTGGGCGCGCTCCGGGGCTGGAAATTCACCCGGGCGCCGGTGTAGCCGCTCGGCATCGCCACTACCCGCCCCGTCGATGACAGCGTGACGTAGGCGGTGCGCATGTCAGGGCCGCCGAAGCAAAGGTTGGTGGCGAACTTCTCCGGCATGGCGATCTGCTCGATCAGCCGGCCTTCGGGACTGATCACGCTGATGCCGCTAGGCACGGTGCCCACATGCAGGTTGCCGTCGATGTCGACCGCCATCGAGTCGAACAACTGGAAGCCGCCGAGGCCATGCACCAGCCGGCCGGAGCCGCCGAGGATGTTGCGCTGGGCCTTGCCGAGTTGCCCCGGCGCCGTGACGGGCCAGGCCCACAGCCGGCCGGTCACGGTCTCGCTGACGTAAAGCGTGCCGCCATCGGGCGACAGGGCGATGCCATTGGGCATCTCCAGCGGGTAGATGACCTGCTCGATCGACGAGCCGTCGGGCCGCGCGTAATACACAGCGCCCCGATCACGCGAGCGGCCGTGGGCATGGCCGTGGTCGGTGAACCAGAAGTTGCCCGCGGCATCGAAGACGATGTCGTTCGGCCCGTTCAGGCGCTGCTCGCGGCAACGCTCATAGACCACCTTGACTTCGCCGGTCGTCAAATCGACGGACTGGATGGAGCCGCCGCTGTAGTTCGCCGCGGTGCCGCTGGGTAACAAGGCGCCGTCGCGTTCGCGCCAGGCAAAGCCGCCGTTGTTGCAAACATAACAACGGCCATCCGGGCCCAGGGCGGCGCCGTTGGGCCCGCCTCCGAGTTCGGCAAGCTGCTCGGTGCCGCCACCGGGACGGATGCGAGTCAGGCAGCCGGCCTCGATCTCGACGACAAGCAGGCTGCCGTCGCCGAGCATTACCGGTCCTTCCGGGAAACGCAGCTGGCTCGCGACTTCTTGCATGGTGTGTCTCCTTGTACCCGGCAAGAGCCAGGTAACGATTTTTGTATTTTGGATCCAATCGCCAATGTAGGCAGATTGCGCAGTGTCCGCAAGCGGATACACCGCCGCTTTTCAGAGCGTCGTTCGCGGCGCTGCGGTTCAGCCGACGGTGATGACGGACACGCCGCCATCGACGGCCAGCCACTGGCCGGTAATGTGACGGCCGGCCTCCGAGGCGTAGAGCACGCAGGCGCCCTTGAGGTCGTTGTCGCCTCCGAGCCTGCCCAGCGGCGCGCGTGCCGCGAGACGCTCCTCTCCCATTTCCTCGAACAGGCCCTGAGTCATCCTGCTGGGGAAGAAACCCGGGCAGATGGTGTTGACGGTGATGCCATATTTTCCCCACTCGCAGGCCAGCGCACGGGTGAAATTGAGCACCGCGCCTTTGGAGGTGTTGTAGGCGATGGTGGTCATGTCGGCCGGGTTACCGCCAAGCGCCGCAATGGAGGCTATGTTCACGATTCGGCCCGAGCGTTGCGGAATCATCGACAGCCGGGCCACCTCCTGACTCAGGATGAAGTAGCCGCGCACGTTGAGGTTCATCACCTTGTCCCAGGCGGCTACCGGATGGTCTTCGGCGGGCGCGCCCCAGGCAGCGCCGGCGTTGTTGACCAGGATGACGATGCGCCCCAGGCGAGACATGGCATCGGCAGCCAGCGCCCTGGCACCGGCTTCGTCGGCGCAGTCGGCGGCGATCCAGTCGGCATCCAGACCCGCCGCACGCATCTGCGCGGCGGCCGCTTCCAGGTCGGCCGCCTTGCGCGAACTCAGCACGACCCGTGCGCCGGCTTCTGCCAGGCCCATCGCCAGTTGAAGCCCCAGGCCGCGGGAGCCGCCGGTGACGAGGGCTGTCTTGCCCGTAAGATCGAAAAGTTGCTGGATGGTCTGGTTCATGAGATCAGAAAGGTGAAGGGGTTCAGGGGGTCGGGTCGGCGCGGCTAAGCAGACACGCCAGGCGCCGCGGCGCATGGTCTGGATGCGATGTCACGGCGTGCTGGGTCGCGGAGCCGGCGCGACGTTGAAGGTCTTGCCTTCGCTCGCCAGGCGGGCCAGCAACGGCGCGGGTTGCCAGAAGTTGGCGTCGTCCATCGGGTTCTCGGCGAACTGCCGCAGTCGCTGCACCACGTTGAGAAGCCCGGCCTGGTCGGCGTGGAACATCGGCCCGCCGCGAAAGGCCGGAAAACCGTAGCCCATGAGGTAGACCATGTCGATGTCGCCGGCCTTGCTGGCGATACCTTCTTCGAGGATGCGCGCGCCTTCGTTGACCAGCGCGTAGACCAGCCGGTCGACGATCTCCCCGTCGGAAATGCTGCGCGGCGTGATCCCGGCCTCGAGACGGTGCCTCGCGATCATGTCATCCACCAGTGGCGATGGAATGGCGTCGCGCTTGCCTCGCAGGTAGTCGTACCATCCGGCGCCGGTCTTCTGGCCGAAGCGGCCCTGCTCGCATAACAGATCGGCAGTCCGGCTGTAGCGAAACGATGGGTCTTCCAGGCAATGCCGCTGACGGATGGCCCAACTGATGTCGTTGCCCGCCATGTCGATCATGCGGAAAGGGCCCATGGCGAAACCGAAGGCTTCAATGGCCTTGTCGACCTGCGCCGGCGTCGCGCCTTCGTCAAGCAAAAAGCCCGCCTGGCGGCTGTAGTGGCCGATCATCCGGTTGCCGATGAAGCCGTCGCACACACCCGAGACAACCGACGTCTTCCTGATCTTCTTGCCGAGGGCCATCACCGTGGCAAGCACTTCTTTCGCGGTCTTCTCGCCGCGCACTACTTCCAGCAATTTCATCACGTTGGCCGGGCTGAAAAAGTGGGTGCCGATCACGTCCTGAGGGCGCCTGGTGAAACCGGCGATCCGGTTCAGGTCCAGCGTCGAGGTGTTGGAGGCCAGGATGGCGCCGGGCTTCATCACGCGGTCGAGTTCCCTGAAGACCTTTTTCTTCACACCCATTTCCTCGAACACGGCCTCGATCACCATGTCCGCATCCTTGAGCTCGTCGTAGTTCAGGATGGTACTAAGAAGGCCCATGCGCTCATCAAGCCTGTCCTGCTTGAGTTTGCCTTTTTTGACC
>JAQGNA010000446.1 GCA_028292075.1 Rhodoferax sp.
CCTTCGCCCACGGCGTCGATCACGCCGGCCACCTCGTGGCCCAGCACCATCGGCTCCTGGATGCGGATGGTGCCGAAGCCGCCGTGCTGGTAGTAGTGCAGGTCGGAGCCGCAGATGCCGCCGCAGCGCACCCGCACCCGCAACTGGCCGGGGCCGAGTTCCGCGGTGGGATAGGTTTCGACCCGCAGGTCGCCGGGGGCGTGGATGACGAGAGCTTCCATGGGGTTCCTTGCGCGGGGCAGCGGTTCAGTTGTTGCAGCGGGCTTCCAGGGCGTCGATGAAGCTGCGGTCCCACCGGCCCTCGCGCATGGCCTGCATGGTCTTTTCTTCGGCGACGAGCACGGCGCGCGCCTTCTCGATCAGCCGCTCCGCGTCTTCCGGCACGATGGCCAGCAGGCCGTCCTGGTCGCCCACCACGATGTCGCCCGGGTTGACCACCAGGCCGCCGACGCTGACCGGCACGTTGATCTCTCCCGGGCCGTCCTTGTACGGGCCCCGGTGCGTCACACCGCGCGCGTACACCGGAAAGTCGCGCTCCCTGATCTCGGCCACGTCGCGGATCGCACCGTCGATGACGATGCCGGCCAGGCCGATCTTCGCCGCGTAGAACGAGAGGATGCCGCCGACCACCGCGTTGTTCAGGTCGCCCTGCGCGTCCACCACCAGCACGTCGCCGGGGCGGCAGAACTCCAGCGCCCGCAGGTAGGTCAGGTTGTCTCCGCCACGCGACCGCGCCGTCACAGCCGTGCCGGCCATGCTCTGCTTGCCCGCACGGTGGTAGGGGTAGAGGCCCGTGCTGCCGATGTTGCGGTGCATGTTGTCGCTGAGGGCGGCGGTGGGCAAATCACGCAGGGCGTCCAGCGTGCCGGGGTCGGCCTGTGCGGCGGACGGGTTCTTGCGCAGGGCTTGGTATTCCATGGGAGGGTCTCGGGTGGTCTTGGGGATAGGACGGGTTTTATCGCGGCCGGGCGCCGCCTGAAAAGGATGCGTGCCGTCCGCTAAGTCAACGCCGCCACGGCGCGCCCGATGCGGCGGCAGCCTTCTTCGATGGTCTCGATCTTGGTGGCGATCGACATGCGGAAGTAAGGTGCGACGCCATAGGACGAGCCCGGAATCATGGCCACGCCTTCCGCGTCCAGCAGGTAGAGCGCCACGTCGACATCGCTGTCGAGCGTTCCGCCATCCGGCCGGGTGCGGCCGATGAGTCCGCTGCAGTTGACGAACAGGTAGAACGCACCGCCCGGCGTGCGGCAGCTCAGGCCCGGAATGGCGTTGACCATGGCCAGCGCGCGGTCGCGCCGCTGCCGGTACACCGCGACGAAGTGCTTCAGAAAGCTGTGGTCGCCCTGCAGCGCCGCCAACGCGGCGGCCTGGCTGATGGTGCAGGCGTTGCTGGTGGACTGCGACTGCAGCGTTTCCATGGCGCCGATCAGGTCGAGCGGACCGGCCGCATAGCCGATGCGCCAGCCGGTCATGGCATAGGTTTTCGACACTCCGTTGATCACCACCGTGCGGTCGCGCAGCCGCGGCTCGATGGCGACAATGTGCGGCAGGGCCTCGCCGTCGAAGCGGATGTGTTCGTAGATGTCGTCGGTCATCAGCAGCACCTGCGGATGGCGCAGCAACACATCGGCCAGGGCCCGCAGGTCGGCCGCGCTGTAGGCCGCACCGGTCGGGTTGGTGGGCGAGTTCAGCAGCAGCCAGCGGGTCTGCGGCGTGATGGCGGCTTCGAGGGCCGGTGCGGTCAGCCGAAAGCCGTCGTCCTCATGGCAGGCCACCACCACCGGCGTGCCGTCGCAGGCCAGCGCCATGTCGGGATACGAAACCCAGTATGGCGCGGGAATGATCACTTCGTCGCCTGGCTCCAGCGTCGCCGAAAGCGCGTTGAAGATCGCATGCTTGGCGCCGCAGCTCACCACCACTTCGTTCGGCTTGTAGGCGAGGCCGTTCTCGCGCAGCAACTTGTCGCAGATGGCCTGGCGCAGCGCGGGCGTGCCGGCCGACATGGTGTAGCGCGTCTCGCCTCTCTCGATGGCGGCGCAGGCCGCCTGGCGGATGTGCACAGGCGTGTCGAAGTCGGGCTCGCCGACCACCAGGTTGACGATGTCGCGGCCCTGGCGGCGCAGTTCGTTGGCGCGGTCGGCCGCGGCGCTGCTCGGCGATGGCTTGATGCGGCGCACCCGCGCTGCAATGCGGGAGTCGGAGGGGGAACGGGACACGGCACTTCCTTCGGTTTGAAGATCGGCACGGCACGACTGCGTTGCCTGGGTCCGGCTCTTCGGACCCGGCCCGGCACTGCCATGACGGGTGAAACAGGCCCGAACATTACGCGCAGTCCTTTTGGAAAGCCAAGACAAGATCGGTCTGGAGATATAGGAAGACCTTATGACAAGCCCGCACCGTGCGCACCACCAGTTCGCACCAGGTCCGCACCGGGTTAGCACCCGGCCCGCCGCGCCAGCCCCGGTGCTAGGCTCGTCTTTTGCTTGTTGCCTTCGAATGAACCTGCGCCGACTCAAATACTTCGTCAAGATCGTGGACATCGGAAGCCTGACCCAGGCCGCCCAGGTCCTGTTCATCGCCCAGCCGGCGCTGAGTCAGCAGTTGGCGACACTCGAGGCCGAAGTCGGCCAGCAACTGCTGGTGCGCACGCAGCGCGGGGTGACCCCCACCGAGGCCGGCAAGGCGCTCTACCGCCATGCGCAGCTCATCCTGCGCCAGTGCGATCAGGCCATGAGCGACATGTCGGCCGCGGGCCAGGGCCTGTCGGGCCAAGTGTCGGTCGGCATGGCGCCCGGCACCGCCGCCACCACGCTGGCATTGCCGCTGTTGCGCCGGGTGCGTACGCGGCACCCGGGCGTGCTGCTCTACCTCAACGAAAACTACGGCACCACGCTGAGCGAACTCATCATGAACGGCCGCATGGACCTGGCCGTGCTCTATGGCGACAAGGCCATCCACGGCCTCAAGTTCCTGCCGCTGGTGAAAGAAGAGCTCTACCTGGTGGGCCCGGCCACCGAGCCGCAACCGGGCGAGAACATCCGGCTCGAAGACCTGCGCGAGGTGCAGCTGTTGCTGCCGCGGCCCTACAACATCGTGCGCAAGCTCGTGAACGAGGCGTTCGCGCGCGCCGGCATGACGCCGCGCGTGGTGGCCGAAATCGAGTCGGCCATCACCCTCAGCGCCGCCATTGCCGATGGCCTGGGTTGCACGGTGCTGCCGGCGTCGATGGCGCGCGGCTTCGTGGCGTCGGGCAATGCCTGGCAGAGCCGCATCGTCGAGCCGGTGATCGAGGCGCCGCTGGCGCTCTGCCAATCGGACCACCTGCCGCTTTCAGAGCCCGCGCAGGCGGTGCGCGAGATCCTGCTGGAGCTGGTGAACGACCTGCTCGTCGATGGCAGCGGCGCCATCACGGCCGGCGCCGCGCCCACCCCCGCCATTGCCCTGGGCGCCCTGCCATCGGCCTGAGCCCAGGCAGGGCGTCCGGCCGACGCCATAAGACGCCCTTATCCCGGCAAACCCAAACGGTCTTGGCGCCGGCGCCGATCTCTCGTTAACTTCACGGCATGGAACGCGCTGATGCACAGCGCGGGCATGTCGCCCCGCCAAGGGCAGGAAGCCGAGATGAACCTTACCGAAATCAAGTCGCTGATCGACGCCATGGCCGCGTCCGACCTGAGCGAAATGGAATTGACACGCGACGGCACGCTGCTGCGCCTGGTGCGTCGCCCAAGTATCGCGGCGAGCGACCCTTTGCGTACCGCGGGTCCCAGCATTGCACCGGCGGCACCGCCCACCCCAACCCCGGCCTTCACTGAAACGCCAGCGCCTGCTAGCCGCGAGATCACCGCCCCGCTGTACGGCGTCGTGCACTGGCGGCCGTCGCCCGACGCGGCGCCCTTCGTCACGCCTGGCCAGGCCATCGCCACGGGGCAGGTCGTCTGCGTGATCGAGGCGATGAAGGTGTTCAACGAAGTTCGCGCCGAAGGCGACGCCACGGTGACAGCGCTGCTGGTCGAGTCGGGTGCCGAAGTCGAAGCCGGTCAGCGGTTGCTGACCCTGGGTTGAGCATGTTCGACACCGTCCTGATCGCTAACCGCGGAGAGATCGCCCTGCGGATCCAGCGCGCCTGCCGCGGCCTGGGGCTGCGCACCGTGGCCGTTCATTCCGAGGCCGACCGCGACGCGGCCTATGTCGCGCAGGCCGACCAGGCGCTGTGCATCGGCCCGGCGGCGCCCACGCACAGCTACTTGAACCAGTCGGCGCTGCTCTATGCGGCCAGGCTCGGCGGTGCGCAGGCGGTCCACCCCGGCTACGGCTTTCTGTCGGAGAACGCGGGCTTTGCGGCGCG
>JAQGNA010000459.1 GCA_028292075.1 Rhodoferax sp.
GATCGGCATGACCCTCACCGAAAGCCTGGCCATGCTGCCGGCGGCCAGCGTCAGCGGCTTTTTCATCGGGCACCCGGAAAGTGTGTATTTCAATGTACGCCGCATTGGTGAAGACCAACTGATGGACCTGGCCCGCCGCCGGGGCGTGGCCGAGGCCGAACTGCGCAGGTTGTTGGCGCCGGTACTGGGCTAGCCACGGATGAGGTGCAGGGCGGTGCCCCGGCCTGCCCGCTCGACCGCGACCCAAGGGCGCTTTACCAGGGGTAACACCGCGGTTTGGGCATGGTCTATGGTGAAGAGGCCTTCCCACCTTGGCCCCTAAATTGCTGCAGGGTCGTTGACCCTGAGGAAATTCATGCTCACTGCCGAGATGCGGACTTCACCGCAACCTGCTTCAACAATTCAAATCGCTTCGCCTTCACGTGGCACAGCGGCGCCGTCGCTGTGGAAGTCGAGCTGGACCACGGCCGGCGTCTGGTGTCTGGCGGCCGGAACGCTGGCGGCTTCCCTCGTCTATACAGGGACGGAGGAACAGCCCCTGGCGTCTCACCGGGAGTGGACCACGGTAACCGCGCTGGGGTTGGGCACTGCAACGGCTGTCGCCGCTGCGCCCCCGTCCTACTCTGCCAGCGTAGGCCGCACCGCTTGCGACGCCTGTGGCCGGGTCGAAGCGGTCACCACCTTGCCCACCTTTAAAACGCTTGCGGATCGCACGGCAGGAAGGACCAAGGGGCGCAAGCCGCTCTATGAGGTTCAGGTGCGCATGGCCACCGGGCATGTCCGCGTGGTTCACGTCGAATCAGCGCCGGCCCTTGGGGCCGAGGTGACGGTGGAAAACGGCACCCTGCAAGCAGCCAACCGCTGAAATTCTGCCTGCGCCCGGCACCGTACTGTCTCTGGATGGCGGTGTGCCCCGGCGCGGCGGCGCTGTATTGCGCTTTCACGCGGTCAGCAACACCTCTGCTTTCGATCAGCCATGCGCAACGGCAAGGCTGGCACGTCAGGCTGCTGATGCCCCTGCACTTTCCGAGGGCAAAACGCAAACCTGTCGCCGCAGTGCACGAGCAACGCAACCAGAGTAATAAAACGACCCCAGGGTAAAAGGTTGTGTCCATCACAAACGGCTGGGTTTGCGGACCCTGTCATGTGACGCAAGCATGGCTGTTATTTCGCTCTTCCTCTGGCAGGTGGCGTATCGGCTGGAGACTGCGGTATCAAAAACATAGCTGCGCTGTTGCACTTGTTTGATGAACAAACGAAATAAACGGTTGTGTCACAGCTTATCGGCGGCTAGTTCGATTTGCATAACAGAGTCATGTCAATTTTCCAAGTGCAGTGGTCACGTTTACTGACATTTTGTGACTAGCCTGTAGGACAACTTCCCGTAGCATTGTGGTTTTCAAGATGTCATACAAGCAGTGTCTACTGCATTGGCACACAGTCCGAGAGCACATATGTCACATACGAAGAATTCACAGCCGGGGGATCGGTTCAATCGTTACTTCCAGATCGCACCTGCATTGTGCGAAGAAACTCGTAACGAAGTGTTTCACATCCGTCATGACGTCTATGCCCGCGAATTTGGCTTCGAGCCTTTGCGCGCAGACCAACGCGAAAGCGACCGTTACGACCGACATTCACTGCATTGCATCGTGAAGACCGCCGATGCCAGCAACCAACTGGTGGGCTGTGCGCGCATCGTGATGCCTGACTTGACAGCGCCGGACGCGCCGCTGCCGTTCGAGATCGCTTGCCGCGACACGCTCGACCGCAGCATTATCGACCCTGCCAAGCTGCCGCGGCATCGCATTGCCGAAGTCTCCCGCCTCGCCGTGATGTCCGGCTTTCGTCGCCGCAAGGACGAAAAATTGTCAGCCGATGTTTCCTTGAACGAGCAGGATTTCGGCGGTGGGGAGATTCCGCGCTTTCCGAACATTCCTCTGAGTCTTTACAGCGCCGCAGTGCTGATGGCGCAACGCCAGGACATCGAATACCTGTTCGTACTGACCGAGCCGCGGCTGTCCAAGCATTTTGCCAAGTTTGGCGTGAACATCATGCCCATCGGCGCCCCGATCGATTTCCATGGGATCCGCGTTCCCTCGGTCATGCGCGTGGCCGACATCTACCCGGGGCTGCGTGCGCTGTTCCGCCCGATCTGGCACGCGATCGAGCGCCAGCTCGACGTTGCTTATTCCGCTGCCCTGCCGGCCCTCTCCCTGGAGCAGGACGCCGAGCAGCTCGAGCTGGAATATTGCTGATCGCCGGTTGACATCCTTCCAGGCGCTCCTCTAAACGCTGGACGCCTCTCCGCGCAGTGGCGAAAAGCGGGCGCACAGGCCAAGCCGGGTCATCGCCTGGGTCGAGCTGTCTGGGTTGCCTGACCGCAACCGCCTCAATGGGTTTGCGGCCGCAATGCCCGCCGGTATTGCACCGCTTCCGCAATATGCGCGATACCGGTGTCCGGCAAACTGTTGAGATCGGCAATGGTGCGGGCCACCTTCAATGCCCTGTGGATGCTTCTGGCCGACCACCCCAACCGTGCGGCGGTGGTGTTCAGAAACCGCAGCGCCTCGGCACTCAGCCGCGCATGATCGTCGATCTCCTGACCCTGCAACGCCTGGTTCGGCTTGCCCTGGCGCGCCACAGCCCGCTGCCGCGCCGCGGTGCTGCGTTCGCGGATGGCGGCGGTCGATTCGCCGGGCGGCGCGCCCAGCAAGTCCTGCGGTGGCAGCGCAGGCACTTCCACATGCAGGTCGATCCGGTCGATCAGCGGCCCGCTCAACTTGGACTGGTAGCGCAGCACCTGATCCGGCGTGCAACGGCAGGGCGTCTGGCGTGAGCCGAGATAGCCGCACGGACAAGGGTTCATGGCCGCGATCATCTGAAAGCGCGCCGGAAATTCCGCACGCCGGGCGGCGCGGGAAATGGTGATGCGGCCGGTCTCTAGCGGTTCGCGCAGCGCCTCGAGCGCCGCGCGGGGGAACTCCGGCAGTTCGTCCAGGAACAGCACGCCATGGTGGGCCAGGGAGATTTCTCCCGGCCGCGGCGGAGACCCACCGCCAACCAGCGCCACGGCGCTGGCGGTGTGGTGCGGTGTGCAGGTGGGCCGCGTGGCCCAACGTTCCAGCACAAAACGCCCGCCTACGCTCGCGACGGCAGCGCTCTCTAGTGCCTCCTGCACCGTCATGGGCGGCAAGAGCCCGGCAAAGCGCTGGGCCAGCATCGATTTGCCCGAGCCCGGCGGCCCGACCATCAACAGGCTGTGGCCCCCGGCGGACGCGATCTCCAACGCCCGCTTGGCGCCGGCCTGTCCCTTGACGTCCGAAAGATCGTCGTAGGGCGCCGTTTCGGGCAGATCGCGCGGCGCCAGGCGGTGCCAGCCGGTGTCGGGCGCGTCCACCGGGGCGGTGCCTGGCGGCAGGAAGTGGCGCACCACGTCAAGCAGGTGCTCGGCGCAGTAGACCTCGGCGTCGGGCACCAGGGCGGCTTCGTCGGCGCTGCCGGGCGGCAGCACCAGGCGGATCCGCACCTGCTTCGCGTGCAGGGCGAGGCTCATGGCCAAGGCGCCACGCACCGGCCGCAAAGCGCCTGACAGCGAAAGCTCACCCGCGAATTCATAACCCGCCAGCCGGCTGCCGTCGATCTGCCCGCTGGCTGCCAGGATGCCCAGGGCGATGGGGAGGTCGAACCGGCCAGAATCCTTTGGAAGGTCGGCCGGTGCCAGGTTGACGGTGATGCGTTTGTTATGAGGAAACTCCAGCCCGGCATTCTGGATGGCCGATCGCACCCGCTCACGCGCTTCCTTGACCTCCACGTCTGCCAAACCGACGAGTGTAAAACTCGGCAGCCCGTTGACCAAATGCACCTCAACGGTGACTGCTGGCGCTTCCAGGCCCAGCAGGGCGCGACTTTGCACCAAAGACAAGCTCATTCGGACGGTCCTCCCTAAATCGGTGCGGTGGCGCGCTGGAAAAGCGGCATATGGACGACTTGCACCGCATCGGTGCATTTGTCCGTCTTTCGTGTCGCGGTTCAACGCGTCAGTGGCAGAGTAGGTGCACCGGGCGTGGGGGCATTTGGCACGCTCCGTGCTTATGACCATTGCCATTCCCTTTCACCCTTATCCGGAGCGAACCATGCAACTGACAGCCCCCGGGGACTTCGTTCCCGCGGTTTCCGCAGTCTTCGCCAGTGCTTCAGCACCTCGCGCGATGGCTGTTTCCGATGACACCTTGGCGGGCGCCGTCGGGGTTGTCTTCCATGGCCGCTGCCGCGGCGCTTTCTGAATCCTCACTGGAGAACCCATATGAAACTCGTAACGGCCATCATCAAACCGTTCAAGCTGGACGAGGTGCGTGAAGCACTTTCCGGCATTGGCGTGCAGGGCATCACCGTGACCGAAGTCAAAGGCTTCGGCCGCCAGAAGGGCCATACGGAGCTGTACCGCGGCGCCGAGTACGTGGTCGACTTTCTGCCCAAGGTCAAGATCGAGGCGGCGGTCTCCGAAGAGCTGGTCGACCGCGTGATCGAAGCCGTCGAAGGCGCAGCCCGCACCGGCAAGATCGGTGACGGGAAGATCTTCGTCTACAACCTCGAGCAGGTGGTTCGCATCCGCACGGGCGAGACCGGCAAAGAGGCGCTGTAAAGCTGCATTCGGAAAAAAGAAAGAAACTTCGAAATGAAAAAACTGCTTGCTTCTTTTGTGCTCGGCCTGAGTTTGCTGGCCGGCGGAACCTTGTCCATGGCGCAGACGCCCGCGGCATCCGACGCGGCCCCGGCCGCCACGGCGCCCGCTGCTTCCGCACCAGTGGCCGCAGCGCCTGCCGCACCGGCCGCCGCTGCTGCGGTGGCCCCGGCTGAGGCGGCTTCCGCCGCGGCCGCGCCCGCTCCTGTTCCCAACAAGGGCGACACTTCCTGGATGCTGGTCTCCACGTTGCTGGTCATCCTGATGACCGTGCCCGGCCTGGCCCTGTTCTACGGCGGCCTCGTCCGCAGCAAGAACATGCTGTCCGTGCTGATGCAGGTCATGGTCACGTTCTCGCTGATCGTGGTGCTGTGGTTCATCTACGGCTACAGCCTGGCATTCACCGAGGGCAACGCCTACATCGGCGGGTTCGACCGGCTGTTCATGAAGGGCATCTGGGACAACGCCACGGGCACGTTCGCCAATGCCGCCACCTTCAGCAAGGGCGTCGTGATTCCCGAGATCGTCTTCGCCGCCTTCCAGGCCACGTTCGCCGGCATCACCTGCACGCTGATCGTCGGTGCCTTCGCCGAGCGCATCAAGTTCTCCGCGGTGCTGATGTTCATGGTCATCTGGTTCACCTTCAGCTACGCGCCGATGGCCCACATGGTCTGGTTCTGGAGGGGCCCAGACGCCTACACCGGCAAGGAAGTGGTCGACGCCATGAACGGCAAGGCCGGCCAGATCTGGCAGTGGGGCGCGCTCGACTTCGCCGGCGGTACCGTGGTGCACATCAACGCCGCCGTCGCTGGCCTGGTGGGTGCGTTCATGGTCGGCAAGCGCATCGGCTACGGCAAGGAAGCCATGGCACCGCACAGCCTGACGCTGACCATGGTCGGTGCCGCGTTGCTGTGGGTGGGCTGGTTCGGCTTCAACGCCGGCTCCGCACTCGAAGCCAACGGTTTCGCCGCCCTGGCCTTCATCAACACCCTGGGCGCCACGGCGGCCGCGGTGCTGGCCTGGTCCATCGGCGAAGCGCTGCACAAGGGCAAGGCCTCCATGCTGGGCGCCGCGTCCGGTGCCGTGGCCGGCCTGGTCGCCATCACGCCGGCCGCCGGCAACGTCGGCATCGGCGGTGGCCTGATCATCGGCTTCATCGCCGGCTTCGCCTGCCTCTGGGGTGTCACCGGCCTGAAGAAGATCCTCGGCGCGGACGACTCGCTCGACGTGTTCGGCGTGCACGGTGTCGGCGG
>JAQGNA010000149.1 GCA_028292075.1 Rhodoferax sp.
ACCACGGGGCGGTCGAGCGAGTTGATGCTGTCCAGAATGAGCTTGCCGGCCCCCGGCCAGGCGAAGATGGTCTCGGTGACCACGGCATAGGCAATGGTCGCGCCGAGCTCGAGTCCGAGCACGGTGACCAGCGGGATCAGCGTGTTGCGCAGCACATGCATCACGACCACGCGGCTGTTGCTCAGGCCCTTGGCGCGTGCGAACTTCACGAAGTCTTGCGGCAGCACCTCGCGCACGCCGGCACGGGTCAGGCGCAGCACCAGCGAGATCTTGAACAGCGCCAGGTTGAAGGCCGGCAGCAGCAGGTGCTGCAGGCCGTCCCAGGTGAGCCAGGACCACTGCACGCCGAGCAGCGCACGGGTTTCGCCGCGGCCGCTGGCGGGCAGCCAGCCGAGCTGCACGCTGAACACCATGATGAACATCAGCGCCACCCAGAATGCCGGCAGCGAGAAGCCGACGATGCTGGCCGCCATGAGGAACTTCGACACCGGATGGTCCGGCCTCATGCCGGCGAATAGCCCGAGCGGCACACCGATGGCAATGGCCAGCAGCAGCGCGCCCACGGCCAGTTCCATGGTGGCCGGCAGGCGGTGCAGGATCAGCCGGATGGCGTCTTCCTGGTAGACGAAGCTCTTGCCCAGGTTGCCGTGCAGCGCTCCGTCGACGAAGGCCAGGTACTGGCGCCACAGCGGCTGGTCGAGGCCGAGCCGGGCAATGGCTTCGAGCCGCTCCTGCTGGTTCATGTCGTCCCCGATGAGGATGTCCACCGGGTTGCCGATGGCATGCAGGCCGACGAAGACGATCACCGTCATCAGCACCACCACCAGCGCCGCCTGGACGAGGCGCCGCAGCAGCCAGCCCGTCATGCCGGCGCCCCGCCACCCGCCATGGCGGGACCGGCATGTTGCTGCGGCAGCGCGGCGTCCGCTTTGTCATCACTTGGAGACAGATCGGCTTCGGGCGGGTAGGCCGGGAACGCCGCCGGTACCCATTCGCGGCCATCGAGCTCGGGTTCGGCATAGCTTTCCATGGCCGCATAGTGCTGTGCCGCGTCTTCCGTGAACAGCGCGCCGGCCAGTCCCTGGGCCAGGCGCCTGGCGCCGTCGCTGATCTGCGGGATGTCGCCGGCCACGGCGCCATGCGAGAGCGCCGACGGGTAGCAGAAGCAATGCACCCGCTCCAGACCCGGGCAGGCACCGGGCTGTTTCTGCTGGAATTCGAACAGCGGGCCGAGGTCGGGCGACATGGCGAGTTCGGCATCTTCCTCGCCGGCAACCGGCTGGTAGCGGTCTTGCCACAGGCGCACCGACGGGGCGATGGCGGCGAACTCGGGGCGCTGCCGCCAGTCGAGCCGGAAGCCGGTGCAGAAGATCACGAAGTCGGCGGCGAGCGGGCCCTTCGCGGTGTCGAGCCGCAGGGCGCCGTCGCTGCGCAAAGCAGCGTCAGACACGGCGGCGCCGAAGTGGAAGTGTGCGTTCTCGAAGCGCGAGACGCGCAGCGTGCTGCCGTGCGGCGGCGGCACCTGCTGCACGTTCACATAGTGGCGAAAGCGCCATTTCCAGGCGTCGGTCAGGGCCCAGAAGCCCTGGGCCACGCCCGGGCTGCCGGCGCCCTTGCCCTTGTTGATGCGCGGCAGATCAGGGCGGCGCACCAGCAGGTCGACCCGTGCCGCCCCGGCTTCGAGTGCGGTGGCGGCGCTGTCCATGGCGGAGGCGCCGGCACCGATCACCGCCACCCGGCGGCCGGCCAGCGTGGCCGGATCCCAGTCCTCGGCCGAATGCGCCCACTGCCGGCGCGGCAGGGCCCGGGCCCAGTCGGGCACCCAGGGTCCGCCCAGGCCGTCGCGGCCGGTGGCCAGCACCACGTGGCGCGCCAGCACGGCATAGGGCCGGCCGCCTTCGCCGTCGTCGGCCAGTTCGAGGCGGACCAGGCCGTCGCCACGCGGCCGAACGGCGAGCACGCGCTGGCGGTTGCGCACGTCGAGCGCCAGCACGCGCCGATACCAGCGCAGGTACTCGGCCCATTGCAAGCGCGGAATCTTGTCGAGCGAGGCCCACGCCGCATCGCCGAACTGCGATTCGAACCAGGCCCGGAAGGTGAGCGCGCCGAAGCTCAACGCCGGGCCTGTGAGCTCCTTGGGTGAGCGCAGCGTTTCCATGCGGGCCGTGGTCGCCCAGGGGCCTTCGAAGCCTTCCGGCGAGCGGTCGAACACCGGCGCTTCCACGCCCAGGTGCTTGAGCGACGCCGCCAGGGCCAGGCCGGCCATGCCACCGCCGACGATGGCCGTGTCGTGCACCGGCTCGCCTTCGACGCGGCGCGGCGGCACCCAGCGCTTGCCGGGCAGGCCGAGCCAGGCGAGGTCCTGGCGCAGGCGCGCCTCGAGTGCCGGCAGGCCGAGCGGATGCAGGTGGGTGGAGCGGCTTGGAGAGGCGGTCATGGCAGCTTGGGAGGGAGCTCGACCGGGTGGTCCTTGAGCAGGGTGGCGTGGTCGGCCACGGCATGCCGCACGAAGCCGGGCAGGGCCTCGGCGGCGGCCAGCACGGCATCGATCAATGCCTGCACCGGCGCGGTGAGGGGGCGCGACTGCGGCGTGATCACGCCGAAGAAGAAAGGGATGTGGGTGTCGAGCGGGCGCACGGTCACACCTTCCAGCGGCGCGCCCAGGGCGGTCAGCGGCTCGAGCACCGCCACGCCAAGGCCGGCGCGCACCATGGCCTGGGCGTTAATGGACGAATTGGTCTCGATGAGGCCCGCCGGCACCGCCGGTCCGCCGGCCTCGGCCAGCACGGCGTCGAGCCGGTGGCGCAGGCGAAAGGGGTTGCTCATGGTGATCAGCCGGCGGCGGGCCAGCTCGGCCAGCGGCACGGTCGCGAGCGCCGCCAACGGGTCGCCTGCGGGCAGCACGGCCACGCAGGCCAGCTCGCCGATCCAGTGCACCGTGAGCCCGCGGTGTTCCAGCGGCAGGCTGCTGGCGCCGACCTGCACCGCGCCCGTCAGCACCGCGTGCACCACCTGCTCCGGCGAGGCGGTGCGCAACTGCACCGATGCGGGGCCCCCCGCCGCCTCGACCTGGCAGAGCGCCGCCGGCAGCAGCCCCACCGACAGCGCCGAAGTGGCCGCCACCGACAGCGGAGGCCGGTCGCCACGCGCGATCTCGGCCGCGCGCTCGTGAATGCGCCGCAGGCCGGCCAGGGCGCGCTCGGCCTCCTCGAACAACAGGAAACCCTGTTCGGTCGGCACCACGCGGGGGCCGTTGCGGGCGAACAGCGCATAGCCGATCTCGGCTTCGAGCTCCTGGACCATCCGCGAGGTCGCCGGCTGCGAACGCCGCAGTAAACGCGCCGCGCCGGTCACGCTGCCCGTCGACATGACGGCGGCGAAGGCTTCCAGTTGGCGGTGTTCCATGCGGCGTAAGTATCCAAAAAGTGGATCATGGCGCATGAAGCATGCCATTTGCAAATGGTAAATCGTGATGAGCTTATGTCGCTTCGTGCCATCTGCGCGGCCGGCGAGCGGTGTGCCTTGCCCGGCGGTAGGATTGGGCACGCGACCTCGCGAGGCGACCGGTTCAGCCGCCGTGGGTCTCGCCCGCTCTCGCCCCTCACCACCCGATGACATCGCACATGACAGACCCCATCCACCGCATGCCCGCCATGTACCTGCCGCACGGCGGCGGGCCGTCGTTCTTCATGGCCGGCGAGCGGCGCGAGCGTTACCGGGCAACCGAGGAGTTCCTGCGGAGCGTGCCTTCGCTGCTGCCCGCCACGCCGTCGGCCATCCTCATCGTCACGGCGCATTGGGAGACGGCGGTGCCCAGCTTCACCGGCGCCGAGCGGCCGGGGCTCATCTACGACTACCACGGCTTTCCACCGGAAACCTATGCGCTCACCTACCCGGCACCCGGCGATCCGGCGCTGGCCGCGCGTGCGGCCGAGCTGGTGCGGCAGGCCGGTCTGCCGGCAGCGGTGGATCCGGCTTACGGCTGGGACCACGGCGTGTTCATTCCGCTCAAGGTGATGTTTCCCGACGCCGCCGTGCCGGTGGTGGCGATGTCCTTGCAGCACAGCCTGGCGCCGGCTTTGCACTGTGCCTTGGGAGCGGCGCTGCAAGGCCTGCGCGATGAAGGCGTGCTGGTCATCGGGGCCGGCATGAGTTACCACAACCTGCGCGATTTCGCGGCGGCGGCACCGGCGTCGTTCGCCTTCCACGACTGGCTCGACGGCGCACTGGCCGGCACCCGCGCCGAGCGCACCGGGCGCCTGGCGAAGTGGCAGCAGGCCCCCGGCGGGCGGGCTTCGCACCCGCGCGAAGAGCATCTGCTCCCGTTGATGGTGGCCAGCGGCGCGGGTTCGGACCAGCCGGCGCGGCGGCTCTGGCGCGGGTCGGTGGGTCCGAGCTGCCTGGGAGCCTGGGCTTTCGACTGAGCCGGTTCAGGCCGGCGGTGCCACCGACGCGCCCTGGATGCCGTGGCGGGCCAGCGCCTCGGCCACGAAGCCGCTGGCCTTCATGGCCTCGACATAGGCGTACAGCGCCCGGGCTGCCGCCTCGCCGCGTCCCTTGGGCAGGCCCATCGCCTGCTGGATCACCATGAAGCGGCCCGGCAGCAGGCGCAGGCCGGGCAGGCGGCTGGCGTCCGCCTCGAGTTGCTGCCTCACGCCGGCGGCCACGTCCG
Organism: Rhodoferax sp.; assembly: GCA_028292075.1. Next base: position 4,673 of record JAQGNA010000149.1, read on the forward strand.
CGCCTTCGGCAAGGAAAGTGTCGACCACGGTCGGCGAGGTGGGTGCGCGAACGATCTCCGCCAGCCGCAGCACGCGGGTGAGGTGCAGGTCGTAGGCGCTGCCCTTGCCTACCACCACGCGGTGACCGGCGCGGTCGACCTCGGCGTTGTCAACGAGCGGAGACCCGGCCTTCACCAGGTAGGCGCCTTCGATCAGCACATAGGGCGCCGTGAAGGCGATGCCGGCGCCACGCACCGGGTCGACGGCGAAGAAGCCGATGTCGGCCTGCTCCCGGGTCACCGCGTCGACCGACTTGCCGGCCGCGTCGAACACCACCAGCTCGACCGGCAGGCCCAACTGCGCCGCGAAGCCGCGCGCCAGGTCGATCGACACGCCGAAGGGCTGGCCGGCGGCGTCGGCATTGGCCAGGATGGGGTTGCCCAGGTTGATGGCGGCGCGCAGCGTGCCGGTGGGGGCCAGGGTCTTCAGGAGGTCGGCCGGAAAGGACATGTGTGAGGCTCCGCGGTAAGGTCAAGTGGATCGAAAGCATCGAAGGCGATCATTTTTGCATCCCGCCGCACGGCCCCGAGCCCTCAATCCGGTCGCAGCGGGATCACGAAGCAGGCCTGCGGTGCGAGGTGCGTCCAGGCCAGTGCCTCGCCCGGCAGCAGCACGGCCACCGGTATGCCCGGCGACATGGCGGTGGCGCTGGCCAGCGCCGCCTCCGGCCCGGCCCGCAGCAAGATGAAGCGCATGCTGCGTTCACCGCGCCGCAGCGTCAGTTCGGCCTGCGGCCAGTGCGACGGCAGGCAGGGCCTGAAGCACAGCGTCTCGGCACCCTGCTGCAGGCCGAGGATCGAGCCGATGGCCGCGCGGTGCATCCAGGCGGCCGAGCCGGTGTACCAGCTCCAGCCGCCGCGGCCCACATAAGGCGGCTGGGTGTAGACGTCGCCGGCCATCACATACGGCTCGATGCCATAGGCCTCGCCGGCCCCCGCATGGCGCGCGCGATGGGCCGGGCTGAGGTAGGTGAAGTAGCGGTAGGCTGTGTCGGTGGCCGGCTCCGGCCCGGCCGCTGCCAGGTCACCGGGCGTTGACAATGCCGCCGACCGGGTGGCCAGCTCGGCCTGCGCCATCATGGCCCACACCGCGCCGTGCGCGTACTGGCCGCCGTTCTCGCGCACGCCGGGCGGATAGGCCTGGATGTAGCCCGCGCTCGGCAGCGCCTGGTCGAGCGGGGGGTCGAGCAGCTTCACCAGGCCGGCCCGGTGGTCCACCAGGTGCGTTTCGACCGCGGCCATGGCCTGGCGCTGCTGGGTCGGCGTGGCGGCCCCGGAAAGCACCGCCCAGGCCTGCGCGATCAGGTCGATCCGCGCCTCGGCGTTGGCATGCGAGCCGAGTGCCTGGCCGTCGTCGAAGAAAGCACGCTTGAACCAGTCGCCGTCCCAGGCCGTGCCCTGCAGTGCGGTCTGCCACCCGTCGGCAGCCTGCCGCCAGCGGGCGGCGCGCCCGGTTTCACCGCGCGCCACGGCCATGGGGGCGAAGTCGGCCACCAGCCGGCACAGGAACCAACCCAGCCAGACCGATTCGCCCCGGCCTTCGATGCCGACGCGGTTCATGCCGTCGTTCCAGTCGCCACTGCCCATCAGCGGCAGGCCATGGGCACCCGCCTTCAGGCTGCGGTCGATGGCGCGGGCCGCATGTTCGAACACCGTGGCGTGTTGCGCCGAAACGCCGGGGGTGTAGTAGGCGTCCTCCGCATGCTCTGGAATCGGGCCGCCCTCGAGGAAGGGCACGGCGACGTCGAGCAGGCCGGTGTCGCCGGTGGCTTCGAGGTAGTGGTGCGTGGCATGGGCGAGCCAGAGCAGGTCGTCCGAGAAATG
>JAQGNA010000478.1 GCA_028292075.1 Rhodoferax sp.
ATGATGAGCTCGTCGCGGTAGGGCTTGAAGTCGCTGCGGAAATGCGCGCCGAAATTGGTCTCGGCGCTGCCGGCCGGCGGTCCGTAGTTGTTGGCCAAGTCGAAGTGCGTGATGCCGAGATCGAAAGCGGTGCGCAGCATGGCGCGCTGGTTGGCCATGGCCGTGGCGTCGCCGAAGTTGTGCCAGAGGCCGAGCGTGATGGCGGGCAGCTTCAAGCCGCTCATGCCGGTGCGGCGGTAGGCCATGCTTTCGTAGCGCGTGTCGGCCGCTTGGTATGGAATGGGCATGCGGGGGTCTCCAGAGGTCGGGCGGATGATCGATCGATTCTAGGCAGTGCGGTTGGCCGGCGCCGCGAGGCGCCGTGTTTCAACCTATGCCGACTTGTGTCAGCGCATGCCGGTGATGCGGTACAGCGTGGTCACCAGCGCCTGCGGGTTTTGCGGCTTGAACCAGTTCATGTCCTGGATGCGGGAGCTGGTCACGTAGAGGCTGCCGTCCGGTCCTTCGGTCATGGTGTCGGGCCAGCGCAGCCGCGGGTCCTGCACCAGGGTACGCAGGCCCTGGGCGTCGCGCACCTTGATGGCGTCGTCCTCGGGCGCGGTCACGTACATGCGGCCGTCGCTCGCAATCAGCAAGCCGTCGGCCGGCCCGTTCTCGCCCACCGTCTCGACCCGGCCGGGCAGGCTGGCCGTCGCATTGGGGTCGGCCAGCGCGGTGGTGGCAATGCGGTAGAGCGTGCGCCCCTTGATCGCCTGCCAGTAGAGGTAGCCGCCGTCGGTGCTCAGGGCGATGCCGTCGGCGGCGAACTCCACGCCGCGGCCGTCGGGCCGGCGCAGCACCTTGCCATCGGCCTTCACCTGCACGCCTTTTTCAGGTTGGGTGCTGGGGTGGCCGTCCAGCACGCGGCGGGCGGTTCCGCTGGCCAAGTCGACCACCAGCAGGGCACCGCGGGCGCCGGAATCGGTGATGTAGGCGGTGCGGCCATCGGGGCTGAAGCGCACGTCGTTCAGGTAGCTGCCCTGCGGGGCCGCCGTCTGGTCGAAGGCGATGGTCTGCGCCACGCGGTTGCTGGCCAGGTCGATGCGGACCAGTTTCGGCCCCATCGGCACCACGCTGCCCTGTGCGGGCGCGGCCGGGTCGAGCACCCACAGGTTGCCGCGCCGGTCGGCCACCACGCTCTGCACACAGACCCAGTGGTCGCGGGCGGTCATCTCGTCCTTGCGGGCATTGCGCCAGCTGTTCCACTCGGTGTCGGGAAAGGGGCGCAGCCGGCCGTCGGGCAGGATCTCGGCCACCGACACCGGCGCGTCTTCGGTCCAGCGCGGAAAGTTCACGAAAAAGCGGCCGGACGGCGACACGGTCACGCCGGTCACCTGGTGCTCGAAGCTCGACACCAGCTCCAGCTCCGGGCCGGAGGTGCTGCTGGGGCGACCGGTCTGCGCACAGCCCGCGATCAGCAGGGGAAGGGCCACGGCGGCGAGGGCGCGGGCCGTGAAGCGGGGGAGGTAAGCAATGTGCATGTTCATGGCGGTAAGCGGACCGTGGAGATCGCGGTAACAAGGCTCACCATGCTGACCCGCGCCAAGGCAACCAGGCGCCGGAAACCGCAGGCACTGTCTGCAGGCCGTTTCCCACAAGGCCTGTGGCACGCCACGCCTCGCCGGGTGCTGCCAGAGTGTGGTGGCCGTGCGGTCAGTGCAGCCAGTGCGGCCAGTCCGGCCGCGCGCGCGCCTCAGGCCTGGCTCGGCAGCTCGATCACGAAGCAGGCGCCGCCGCCTTCTCGGCCCTCGCAGCGCACGCTGCCGCCATGCCGTTCGGCGATCGACTTCACCAGCGCCAGGCCCAGCCCCACGCCCCCGTCGCGCTCGCTGGCGCCGGGCAGGCGGTAGAACGGCTCGAAGATGCGCGCGCGCTGGTCGGGCGGCACGCCGGGGCCGCGGTCGAACACCTGCAGCACGGCACGGCCGTCGAGCTGCTGCAAGGTCACCGTCACCGGACCGGTGGTGTAGCGGCGGGCGTTCTCGAGCAGGTTGCGCACCGCGCGGCGCAGCAGCTTGGTGACGCCGCGCACGGCCACCGGCCGGCCGTCCTGGTCGACCGGCTCGCTGCCGTCGGCGGCGTGCAGCGGGGCTGGCGCCGAATCGGGGTCGCCGGCCTGGCTGCCCTCGAAGCTGGCGTTGATGCGCGCGCATTCCTCGGCCACCAGACCGGTCAGGTCGACGTCTTCCACGGTGCCCAGGTCGGCCTCGCGGGCGTCGAGCCGGCTCGCCAGCAGGATCTCCTCGATCAGTTCGTCGAGCTCGCCGATGTTGCGGGCGATCTCGTCCTTAAAGGTGGGCGAGGGCGTCGAGCCCATCAGCTCGATGCCCATGCGGATGCGCGTGAGCGGCGAGCGCAGTTCGTGTGAGGCATTCGCCAGCAACGACTTCTGCGATTTGAGCAGCGTGGTGTGCGATGCCACCAGGGTTTCGATGCGCTCGGCCGCGTAGTTGAAACGCTGGGCCAGCAGGCCGGCCTCGTCGCGCCCGTGAATCGCCACGCGCGCCGAGAGGTCGCCCCGGCCCCATTGGTCGACGCCGCGCTGCAGCGACTCGAGCCGCCGCGTCAGCCGCCGGATGATCGGGTACATGGCCAGCGCCATGGCCACGCCCACCAGGCCCAGCATCCAGAAAAAACCGAAGGGCGGGCGGTTCCACCACGAAGAGCGTGGCGGCCGCGGCAGGTGCACCAGCAACCGCTGACCGTCCTGCATGCGGACGATGAACTCGGGGCCGCGCGTGGGCGGCGACGGGCTGATGATGGCCCCATCCGGGGCGCTGGCCGCCTGCTGTTCGCCCGCGGCCAGCGGCGGCCGGGCCTCGTCGGCCTCGTCTTCGTCCGTGGCGGCCGGTGGCAAAGCCTGTGGGTCGGCCGCGCCATAGGACGGCCCGGGCTGGTGCTGTCCGCCGCTGCCGGGCCGGCGCGAGACCCCGTGGCCAATGACCTCGCCGGACACGTTGCGCACCACCACATCGCGCAACGGTGGGTCGGTGGCCAGCCGCCAGGCCCAGCCCACCAGCATCGTCAGCACCGCCACCGCCAGCAACACCGCGATCCAGATCCGCACATACAGCCGCTGCAAAAGCGCCGGCAGCGCCGGCCCCGGCGGCAAGTCATCAGCGGGTGATGAAGGCAAAACTGGCGGCGTCATTGGAGAGCGGGTGTTGAAGATGATGCGATGCGAAGCGAGCCGAACATTCCAGAACGACCGCGAAACTGGCTCTGCCAGACCGCAGGTTGTGCCCCCTGCGCCGAATCTAGTCCTGTTGTTTGGCGAACACGTACCCCGCGCCGCGCACCGTGACGATGCGCTTGGGGTTCTTCGGATCGGCCTCGATGGCGGCGCGGATGCGGCCCATGTGGACGTCGATCGAGCGGTCGAAGGCTTCGAGTTCGCGGCCGCGCACGGCCTCCATGATCTGGTCGCGCGAGAGCACGCGGCCGGCGCGTTCGGCCAGTGCCACGAGCAGGTCGAACTGGTAGGCGGTCAGCTCGCAGAGCTGGCCGGCCACGCTGACGGCGCGGGCGTCGCGGTCGATCTCGAGCGAGCCGAAGCGCAGCAGCTTGGTGGTGGCCGGCGCGCCCTCCACCCGGCGGCGCAGGATGGCGCGGATGCGGGCCAGCAACTCGCGCGGCTCGAAGGGTTTGGGCAGGTAGTCGTCGGCGCCCAGCTCCAGGCCGATGATGCGGTCGAGTGGATCGCCCTTGGCGGTGAGCATCAGCACCGGGATCTTCGCCATGTCGCCTTGGGCGGCGCGGATGCGGCGGCACACTTCCAGGCCGTCCATGTCGGGCAGCATGAGGTCGAGGATCACCAGTTCGGGCGATGCGCCGGAAGGCGGGTCCTGCAGGTGGCTGAGCCCGGCCTGCGCGGTGGCGCATTCGGTGACGGTGAACCCGGACTGCCCCAGGTATTCACCCACCATGTGGGCCAGCCGGGTGTCGTCTTCGATCATCAGGAGTTGTGCGCTCATAAGCTCAGTCTAGCCTTTGCATGAAATCGGCGAATGCGCAGGGGTCGCGCAACCGTGCTGGCGATGTTGTGCCGGCCGCGCGGCGCGGGGTTGTCGGGGCTGTAAAGTAAAGTAAAACGCCACTGGTGCCAAGCTTGGCGGGCCCAGGCTCAGGGCGCCACCGCGTCGGCCCGGCGCCGCGGTTCAGGCGTCGTGTTCGATCCGGCCGATGGGGCCGATTGGGCCGATGCGGCCGATGCGGAAGCTGCAGCCTCGGCAACTGACAAAGGTGCCTTCAGCCGCGAGGCCAGCCACACCAGCAACAGCACGGGCACGCCCAGCAACGCGGTGCCGGTGAAGAAGTTCGCATAGCCGTAGAGGTCGACCGCCTTGCCCGAAAAGCCGGCCAGCCACTTCGGCAGCAGCAGCATCATCGAGCTGAAGAGCGCGTACTGCGTGGCCGAATAGCTCACGTTGGTCAGGCTCGACAAATACGCGATGAACGCCGCCGACGCAATGCCGCCGGCTAAATTGTCGGCCGACACCACCAGCACCAGGGCGGTGACGTCGTGCCCGCGCGAGCCGAGCCAGGCGAACAGCAGGTTGCTCGCCGCGCTCAACACCGCGCCGAGCATCAGCACCCGCATGGTGCCGAAGCGCATCGACAGCAGGCCGCCCAGGAAAGCGCCCACCAGCGTCATGATCACGCCGAAAACCTTGGTCACGCTGGCCACCTCGTCCTTGGTGTAGCCCATGTCCACATAGAACGGGTTGGCCATGATGCCCATCACCACGTCGCTGATGCGGTAGGTGGCGATCAGCCCCAGGATCAGCGCGGCCTGCCAGCGGTAGCGGCGGATGAAGTCGGCGAACGGGTCGACCAGCGCGCCGCGCAGCCACTCGGCGGCATTGCGGCTGGGCGGAATCGGCTGCTGCAGCGGCTCTGGCGAGAACAGCACCGTGACCACGCCGACCAGCATGCTCGCGGCCATCACGAGGTAGGCCGTCTGCCAGGCGCCGTGCTGGTATCCGGCCACGCTGGCCAGCTCGGAACGGGCGGCGATCCAGAGCACGCCGGCGCCGGCCCAGATCATCGCCAGGCGGTAGCCGGTCTGGTAGGCGGCGGCGAGCGCGGCCTGGCGGTCGGTGGCGGCGGATTCGATGCGGAAGGCGTCGAGCGCGATGTCCTGCGTGGCCGAACAGAAGGCCACGGCCAGTGCGCACCAGACGATGGGCTCGAGCAGCAGCTTGGGGTCGGTGGTGGCCATGCCGACCAGCGCCGCCATGATGCCGATCTGCGACAGCAGCAGCCAGCTGCGCCGGCGGCCCATGAGGCGGGTGAGCAGCGGAATCGGCATCCGGTCCACCAGTGGTGACCAGACCCACTTGAACGCATAGGCCAGGCCGACCCAGCTCAGATAGCCGATGGTGGTGCGGTCGATGCCGGCCTCGCGCAGCCAGAAGCTCAGCGAGCCGAACACCAGCAGCAGCGGCAGGCCGGCCGAAAAGCCCAGCGACAGCATGCGCAGCGTGGCCGGTTCGAGGTAGACCGTCAGCGTCGCGCGCCAGGACAGCTTGGGCGGGTGTTCGGCGATAAGGGGTTTGACTGACATGGCGGGCCGGTAGTTCTGCTTATTATTAGCCATGTGTTTCTTATGCGATCTCAAAACGTCCGGCCCCACGGGACTTGAAGCCCTGGCCGACGGCCCCGGTGCGCGCTGGTCGAGCCGGCGCGGCTTCCTGCTTGCGGCGGGAGCCTCGGCCGCCGTCGCGGCCACGACGCCGGCGCTGGCCCAGGTGGACGTGGGCAACGCCTCGGCGATGCGCCAGCTGGTACCGGCCGAAACGCTGGAGGCTTCGGCCACCCAGCAGTACAGCCGCATGATGGCCGAGGCCAAGTCGAAGGGCGCGCTGGCGCCCGACAACCACCCGCAGGTGGAGCGGCTCCGCGCCATCGGCAACCGGCTGATTCCCCTCGCGCCCAAGTGGAACGACCGGGCCCGCGACTGGCGCTGGGAGGTCAACCTGATCGGCAGCAAGCAGATCAACGCCTTCTGCATGCCGGGCGGCAAGATCGCCTTCTACACCGGCATTCTCGACCAGCTCAAGCTCAGCGACGACGAGGCGGCCATGATCATGGGCCACGAGATGGCGCACGCGCTGCGCGAACACGCCCGATCGCGCCTGGCCAAGACGCAGGCCACCAGCATGGGCCTGTCGCTCGGCGCGCAGCTGCTGGGCCTGGGCCAGCTGGGCAACATCGCGGCCGACATGGGCACGCAACTGGTCACACTCAAATTCAGCCGCAACGACGAGACCGAAGCCGACCTGGTCGGCCTGGAACTCGCCGCCCGTGCCGGCTACGATCCGCAGGCTTCGGTCAGCCTCTGGGAGAAGATGGGCAAGGCCTCGAGCGGCGCCGGCGGCCCGGGCTTTTTGTCGACCCACCCCAGCGGGCCGAACCGCATCCGCGAGTTGCAGGCCAACGTGCCGCGGGTGCAGGGGCTGTACCAGCAGGCCAAGCGCGGCTGAGGACGGCGTTCAGCATTTCCGGGCTGTCCGTCGCTCGTCGACGCGGTGCGCTCAAGCCTCGAACGGATTGACCACCTGCACGCCGGTGCCGATGAAGTCGGCGACGTTGCGCGTGACCACGGCCATGCCGTGCGCCATGGCTGTGGCGGCGATCATCGCGTCGCGCTCGGCACGTGGGTTGGGCACATGCATGGCGGCGCAGAGAGCGGCGGTCTCTTCGGTAAACGGCAGGATGCGCCCGGCAAAAGCGGCCCTGACGCCAATGAGCCACTGCCGCAGGGCCTGACCTTGCGGCGGCGTACGGCGCTCCAATGCCAACACGCCTTTTTCGAGTTCGAGGATGCAGATCGCCGACAGAAAAAGCTGGCGTGCCGGCTGGCGCGCGGCCCACGCCCTGACCTGGGCCGACTGGTGCGGTTTGCCTTGCCGCAGTTCTGAAATGACGTTGGTATCGAGGACGTACATCGGCTCGCCTGGCGGCCTTGGTCAGCCTAGGTCGGCCGCAGGGAATGCGACTTCCAGGCGCGGGGCCTCGAAGTCGACATCGGCGAGGTCGGGCGGCAGCCCGTCCATGACGTCGAGCAAGGACGCCTCCTGGTGGCCCGCGAGCTGGTAGTAGGCTTCGATCTTCAGCAAGGCGAAAGCCGGACGGCCCCGGTCGGTGATGAACACCGGCCCGTCGTTCGCCGCCCTCTTGGCTGCGCCAACGTCACGCGTGAAATCGCGGCTCGAGAAGGTGTGGATGGGCACGGCAGCTCCCTGGACAGTGAGGATGGAAATGTTTGTATGTTATGACATTGCCATCCGAAGGTCAAGGAGCTGAGGGCTCAAAGGCTCTTCAGCCCGCCCATGCACAGGTACTTCACCACCACGTAGTCGTCGATGCCGTAGGACGAACC
>JAQGNA010000539.1 GCA_028292075.1 Rhodoferax sp.
ACTGTGCGCACCATGCGCGCTGTGCGTGGCGCCGGCCGGGCCGGTGTGGAACGGCGGCCGGTGCCGGCGGCGGATCGCGCCGGCCGGCACCTTTCACGAAACACAGCGATCGAGGGACATCTCATGCACACCCAGACAATGCAATGGCCCGCCCGCATGGGCCTGGCCTGCGCCATGGCGCTGGCCCTGTTGGCGCCCGACGCGGCCTTGGCCGACGACGGCCCATTCGCCGCCATGTCGCAAAGCACTGAAGCCACGGAGGCCAGCGAAGTGCAGGCGACCACCATTTCTCAGGCGACCCTGTTCTCGCAGGCCGTGGCGCCCGAGCAGCTTGGCGCACTGCGCGGCGGCGCACAGGCCACCCACAACGACATGACGCTGGCCGGCACCACGGCCGACAACAGCGCCTACCAGGTCAGCACCGGCAGCAATGCCATCACCTCGGGATCGTACGCCAACATGAGCGGCATACCGGTCGTGATCCAGAACACCGGCGCCAACGTGCTGATCCAGAACGCCGTCATCCTGAACCTGCAGATGAACTGAGGCTCCCCATGCGGCGACCTTCCATGCGTTCCATGACGGCTGTCTCGGCCTGCGGCCGGATGCTGGCCTGCGGCCTGGCGCTTGCCTGCGGCGGCGGTTGGGCGCAAGGTACCGCCATCCTGCCGGGCATTCTCGGCGGCGAGGTGCGCGTGCCCGTGACCAGCCTGCAGCAGTCGCGCAAGGCCAGCACGCTCTTGCAGCAATACGATTTCAGCTGCGGCTCGGCGGCGGTGGCCACGCTGCTGACCTACCACTTCAGATACCCCATCACCGAACAGCGCGTGTTCGAGGAGATGTTCGCCCACGGCGACCAGGCCAAGATCCGGCGCGAGGGTTTCTCGCTGCTCGACATGAAGCGGGTGCTGGCCCAGCACGGCTTTCAGGCGGACGGCTTCCAGCAACCGCTCGACAAGCTCAACGAAGCGCGGGTACCGGCCATCGTGCTGATCGTCGAGAACGGCTACCACCACTTCGTGGTCGTGAAGGGGCTGCAGGACGACCGCGTGCTGATCGGCGACCCGGCACAGGGCACGCGTGCGGTGCCGCGCGCGGTCTTCGAGGCAACCTGGCCAAGCCGGCTGCTGTTCGTGGTGCACAACCGCATGGACCTGGCCCGCTTCAATTTGGCCAGCGACTGGAAGGTGGCGCCGCGTGCGCCGCTGGCCAACGGCGTGCAGCGCGAGACCGGCATCGGCGTCAACCTGCCGGCCCTCGGCCCGGGAGATTTCTGATGGTCATGCTGCCGCTGCTCACCACCCGCTGGGGGCGCCTGCTCTGTGTGCTGGCCCTGCTCGCCATCGCCTACGACCAGGCCGATGCGGCCTCCGCACACGAAGACGATCGGCTGTGGCAAACGGTCAGCGAAGACCGGCTCGACACCTTGCGCGGCGGCTTCGACGTCGGCGGCCTGCTGGTGAGCTTCGGCATCAGCCGCGCCGTGTACCTGAACGGCGCGCTGCTCACCGAGACCACACTGAATCTCGGCCAGCTCGGCAACCTCAGCCCGGCACAGGCGGCTCAGCTGAACGCCCAGGTGGCCGGGGTCAACATGGTGAAGATCGGGCCAGGCAACACGGCGGCGCTCGACGGCGGCGCGCTGGCGGCGGGCGTGGCCGGCGCCATGCCGGGCGTCGTGGTGCAGAACACGCTGAACAACCAGAACATCAGCGTACAGACCATGATCCATGCCACGTCGAACAGCCTCGGCATCCTGCGCGGCATGAACGCAAGCCGCACCCTGGGCGATGCCCTGCGCTGAGTCCCACAGAGCGGGCCGGCGGTGCCAGCGATACCAGGGACACCAGGGACACGAGGAGACCGGCGCTACCATTTGCCGTCGGCGGGCCGCATGTCCGCGCAGGAGGTTCGGATGGCGATCGTCATCGGCAAAGGCAGTACGCGCGTGGCCAGCCCGGCCGCGCTCGGCATGGCGTTGGTGCTTGCTGCGGCAACGCTGGCGACGGCATTTCCAGCGAAGGCGCAGCCGGCCGACACCGCTGCGGTAGCCGCGCAACAGGCCTATGAAAAGCAGGTGGCGGCCTGCAACGCGGGCAACCTGCCCGCCCCGGCCCGCGAGGCCTGCGTCCGCAACGCGGGCAATGCCCTGGACCGCGCCCGTGGCGGCCCGCCCGTGGGCGTGCCCATCGCCACGCCCGACGGCCGCGCAACGGTCATCGCACCCGAGGGCTCGGTGGCGCCGCTGGCCGACCCGGTGCCACCCAGCCTGGCCCCGCCGCCCGGATCCGCTGGCACCGTGACGACGCCGGACGGCCGTGCCACCATCGTGCAACCATGATGCTTGGCCGTTTGCCGCGTCGCATGTCTTCGGGTGGTGACATCGCTGAGAGGCGGCACGGCACGACGGTCGTTCTACAAATCGTGACGCTTGTTGCAAGTGGCGGGCCGGGAGCGGGGACCTGGAAACATACGATGGCCGGGCTCGACCGCTCGCCATGTGGCTTTTGAGGGACCGCGCTGCACCGGCGGGCTGATTGCCACCGTTGTTTTCGTCTCTTTCGTTTTTCAACCACAACATCCAACCTCTGCAGGAGACACAGCTCATGTCCTTGAACGCCCTCTTTCCCACTGCCTCCAACCGGTCGCTCAGCCCCCTGACGCGGTCGATCGTCGCCGCCACCTTCGTGTTCGGTTGCGCCGCCAGCCAGGCGGCCTCGGTGGCGCCGGTCGCCGCCCCGAACGGCATGGTGGTCACGGCCCAGCACCTGGCCACGCAGGTGGGTGTGGACATCCTGAAACGCGGCGGCAATGCAGTGGATGCCGCTGTCGCCGTGGGTTATGCGCTGGCCGTCGTGTATCCGGCGGCGGGCAACCTGGGCGGTGGCGGTTTCATGACGCTGCAGCTCGCCGATGGCCGCAAAACCTTCTTCGACTTCCGCGAGAAGGCACCACTGGCGGCCACGGCCAACATGTACCTCGATGCCAGCGGCAATGTCATCAAGGGCGCCAGCACCAACGGCTATCTTGCGGTGGGCGTGCCGGGCTCGGTGGCCGGCATGGAAACCGCCAGAGAGAAGTACGGCCGCATGGGCCGCGCGGCGCTCCTCGCTCCGGCCATCAAGCTGGCCGAGCGGGGCTTCGTGCTGGAAGAGGGCGACATCGACATGCTGCAGACATCGACCGATGACTTCCGCAAGGACGCGCCCACCGCGGCCATCTTCCTGAACAAGGGCGAGCCTTTCAAGGCCGGCGAAAAGCTGGTGCAGAAGGACCT
>JAQGNA010000588.1 GCA_028292075.1 Rhodoferax sp.
AAGGGCGAGCAGGGCGCCAAGGACGCGGGCAAGATGCGCGCCGAAGGCAAGGATTACGTTGTCAAGGATGGTGACGTGATGAACTTCCTGTTCAGCAGCTGACCGGGGGCTGGTCGCCTGACCCTGACGGGTGATCGGGAAATGCGACAGCCAAAATCGACTGGCGAACGCAGGATGATAGAATCCGTCAATCGCGTTTGCGACTTTCCTGATCTTCACCCTCTCAACGTGAAGTGGGTTCTCAGCAGCAGAACCATGAGTCAAGCCCTGTAATCGCGTGGACCATCATCCCGCCAGCCGTATGAACGGCCGGCCCAACACGGTCCCCAACTTCCCTCTGTCGTCACGCCCTGCTGCTGTAGTGCCTGGCGGCCGCCGCTCCGGCCTTTGGCCGTCCGGCACTCTGGGAACCCGGCATTTGGGCGTGCTTGTTTTTCCCCGAGCCGTGGCGTGTGCTGCGGCTGTGCAACCATTGACTTCGACAACAAATCATTCCATCGCCATCGGCAAATACCTCGTTTCCCCGCTTTCCAAGCTGCTCGCCGACGGCCAGTATGCAGCCAGCGTCTCCATCCGCAGTGGCCGGGGGAGCGCTTCGACCGACCGCGTCATGCGCTTCACGGGCAGCTTCTTCACTGAGAATGCAGCCCATCACTATGCCCGCGAACAGGGAATGGCCTGGGTGTCCGCATCCCGCCAGCCCGCATCGTCCCGCATCGTCCTGGCGGCCTGAGCGGCCGGCGCGTTCGAGTTTCCTTTCATCAGACCCACACAACTCCAGAAAGACAGACATGGCCAAAGAAGACCTGATCGAGATGAGCGGCGTGGTCGCCGAGGTGTTGCCCGATGCACGCTTTCGCGTCACGCTGGACAACGGGCATTCGCTCGTTGCGTACACTGCCGGCCGCATGCGCAAGCACCGGATCCGCATCCTGGCGGGCGACAAGGTGTCGCTCGAGCTCTCGCCCTACGACCTGAGCAAGGGCCGCATCAAATTCCGTCACATTGAAAACCGCGGCGCGCCGCCGCCGTCGCAGCCGGCTTACCGTCCACGTTGATCGGTGGCAGGCCGCGCAACGCGCCGGCCAGCCCAAGCGTGTGAAGCGCCACCGGAATGGCGCATACTCCTGCTTTCGGGGCGAGAAGGCAGAGATGGACACCAGAAAGTTTCAACATAAAGATTACGAGCTGCTCTGCAGCGCGAAGGCACTCAACGATGGTCGCTTCACGCCGACGTTGGTCGTCGTAAAGCAGGTCTGGCCCACCAGGGCACGCGAGATCGCCGTCGAGCGGGGTACCTTTCTCACGGTGGAAGAAGCCATCGGCGCCGCGCATGCGCAAGGGCTTGAATGGGTTTCGCATTACGGCTGACGGGCTATCGTTTCGCACTGTCGACGTTCCGCCGTTTTATCTCTCGGGCAGCAGCCGTTCGCCCCATGTTTCCAATGACGCTGCCTGACTGTTGCCGGCTTTGGCTGGCACCTGGCCGACCTCTTCTCTGAACCCCTTCCCATGACCGAACCCGTCCGCCTGGCCAAGCGCCTGGCCCAGCAGCTCCAGTGTTCACGGCGCGAGGCCGAGCAGTACATCGAGGGCGGCTGGGTGCGCGTCGACGGCCAAGCTGTCGAAGAGCCGATGGCCCGCGTGAGCGATGCCCAGAAGGTCGAAGTCGATGCCGACGCCAGCCTGCTGGCGCTGAGCCCGGTCACGCTGCTGCTGCACAAGCCGGTGGGCTTGGTGGCCGAGGCCGCCGAGGGCCGCGTCGCCCCTGCACAGGCGCTGTTGACGCTGGCCAACCATTCGCCTAACGACCGTTCAGGTGTTCGCGCTCTTAAAAAGCACTTCGCCCAACTCACGTTGTGCACGCCGATCGACCCGCGGGTCAGCGGCCTGGTGGTGTGGACGCAAGACTGGCGGATCGCCCGCAAGCTCAAGGAAGACGCCGCCGTCATCGAGCACGAGCTCACCGTGGAAGTGGAGGGCGAGGTGACGCCGCAGGCGCTCAACAAACTTTGCCGGCCGGTTTCGGATCGCGGCCAGCTGCTGTCGGCGGCCAAGGTCAGCGTGGGCAGCCAGGCCGAGGATGGCAGCCGCACGGCCCTGCGCTTTGCCTTGAAGGGCGAGCGCCCTGGGCAGGTCGACCATCTGTGCGAGACGGCTGGGCTGGTGATCCAGTCGGTCCGCCGCATTCGAATCGGCCGGGTTCCCATGCAGCAACTGGCGCCGGGCCAATGGCGCTACCTGGCCGAACACGAACGCTTCTGAAGCGCGAGCGCAATGCCCGGCAGGGCCTCAGCCGTGGAAGACTCCCGGAAAGGCCCAGATCAGCGACCCGGTCATCATCAGGTAGCGCAGGAACTTGCCCACGGCCATGTAGGCGAGGCAAGGCCAGAACGGCATCTTGAGCCAACCCGCCACAGCGCACAACGGGTCGCCCACCAGCGGCAGCCAGGCCAGCAGGCAGGCTTTCGGCCCGAGGTGCTCCAGCCATCCCAGTACCCGCGTGTGGTGTGACGAATGCTGGTACTTGTCCGCCACCTTGTGGGCGCCGTAGCCCATCCACCAGTCGAGTGCGCCGCCCAAGGTGTTGCCCGCGGTGGCCACCAGCACGGCAGGCCAGAACAGCTCCGGATTGAGCTTCACAAGGCCAAAGACCGCGGGCTCCGAGCCGAGCGGCAGCAGCGTCGCCGAAATGAAGGAAATGATGAAGACGGTGCTCAGCCCGAACTGGGGCAGTGCGAGCAGCGCGATGAGTTGGTCGATCCAGGCTTCCATGTGCGGTCCAGTATAGAGAGCCGGACCGTTTTCACGTTTTACGGTTTTCACCGCATTTCAATTGCTGAAATTTTGAGCAGTTAGAATCGCTTCCTCCCCGCAGACCCCGCTGCCCGGATTCACCGATCCCCCGATCCTCACTTCCCTCGCCCATGTTCATCGGCCCGTATTCCCTGCCGAACCGCCTGTTCGTCGCGCCCATGGCGGGCGTGACCGACCGGCCGTTCCGGCGCCTTTGCAAGGCGCTTGGGGCGGGCTATGCGGTCAGCGAGATGGTCACCTCGCGGCGCGACCTGTGGAACACGCTCAAGACTTCGCGCCGGGCCAACCACGACGGTGAGGTAGCCCCCATTGCCGTTCAGATTGCCGGCACCGAGCCCCAGATGATGGCCGAGGCCGCCGTCTACAACATCGAGCGCGGCGCCCAGATCATCGACATCAACATGGGCTGCCCGGCCAAGAAGGTCTGCAACAAGTGGGCTGGTTCGGCGC
>JAQGNA010000618.1 GCA_028292075.1 Rhodoferax sp.
CAGCTGCTGTCCGACCTGCAGAAGAAAAACGGCATGGCGGTGCTGTTGATCACCCACGACCTGAACCTGGTGCGACGTTTCGCCGACCGCGTGGCCGTCATGGAAGCCGGGCACATCGTCGAGCATGGGCCGGTGGCCCGGGTGTTCGCCCAGCCGCAGCATGCCTATACCCGCAAGCTCATCCAGAGCAAGCCGGTTCGCGACGTGGTGCATGCCGTGCACGACCGCCAGGTGGTGCCGGTGATGCAGGCGAAAGAGGTGCGGGTGAGCTATCCGGTGCCGCTGCCCGGCATCGAGGGGTGGTTCAAGAAGGGCTCGTTCGTGGCGGTGCAGAGCGCGACATTTTCGATTCGTCCCGGCCAGACCATGGGGGTCGTGGGCGAGTCGGGGTCGGGCAAGTCAACCCTGGCCCTGGCCGCGCTGGGGCTCGTGCCCTACACCGGCGGATTGACCCTGGCCGGTGGCTCCTGGAGCCGTGACGCGGCGGCCAACAAGGCTTTGCGGGCGGCCGTGCAGGTGGTGTTCCAGGACCCTTTTTCCTCGCTGTCTCCGCGCATGACGGTGGAGGAAATCGTCGGCGAAGGGGTGTGGGTGCATGCGCCGCAACACTCGGCCGCGGAACGGCGCCAGCGGGTGCTGGCGGCCCTCGCCGACGTCGGAATGGGTGAGGCGCAGTTTCCCGGCCTGCTGCAGCGATATCCGCATGAGTTCTCGGGCGGGCAGCGGCAGCGCCTGGCCATCGCGCGGGCGCTCATTGTCGAGCCGCGATTGCTGGTGCTGGACGAGCCCACCAGCGCACTCGATGTGACGATCCAGAAGCAGGTGCTGCAGCTGCTGCAGAAGCTGCAGCGCGACCGTGGGCTGGCCTACCTGCTCATCACCCATGACATGGACGTGATCAGGGCGATGGCCCACCAGGTGCTGGTCATGAAGGACGGCGAGATTGTCGAATACGGCCCGCTGCAGCAGGTGCTCGACACCCCGCAGCACCCGTACACGCAGGTGCTGGTGGCGGCCACGAGCTAGAGCGGGCGGTGCCTCCCCCAGCGGGCCGGCTGGCGAAAGCCCCGGTGTCCACCCGACGCGTCAAGGCCACACGGGAAATTGTCCTTCCACAGCGCTGCATTATTGTGCATTTCGCGTTACAATGCGGGCTCACGACCAAGCGGGCGGGTACTTACCGGCCCGTTTTTTTTGGTCGATTGTTTTTCATGCTCTTGAAAACAGCCGTTTTCGGAGCCATTTTTCCGACCTTATACAGAACACGTGGCGCTACAGGACATCGTTGAAAAAACCGTAACCGGGTTCGGTTATGACCTCGTGGAGATCGAACGCTCCGCCGGGGGCCTGTTGCGCGTCACGATCGATCTCGCCTGGACGCCTGGCGTCGAGCAGTTCATCACGGTCGAGGACTGCGAGAAGGTCACTCGCCAGCTCCAGTTCGTGCTGGAAGTCGAAGGCATCGAATACAAGCGGCTCGAGGTTTCCTCGCCGGGTATCGACCGCCCACTTCGGCACCAGCGCGATTTTGAACGTTTCGAAGGCTCGGTGATCGACATCACGCTGAAGGCGCCCATGGGTGCGGCGGCCGGTGGGCAGGTCAACGCGAACCGCAAGAAGTTTCGCGGCACGCTGGAGCGCGTTGCGCCGGCGGCCGATGCGTCTGTGGATGCGTCTCGTGATGCAGAGGCGGTCTGGCAGATCGTCTGGAGCGACGAACCGGCCGTGAAGCCCGGCCAGAAGGTGAGCAAGAAGAGGGTGCCCGCGCCGCTGCAGGCACTGGGCTTCCGGCTGGACGAATTGCGCGACGCCCGACTTGCGCCAATCGTGAGTTTCAAAGGCCGCGGCGCGAACGATCCCGAACGGGACGATGGCGCTGCGGAAAGCTGATTTCCAGTGCTGGAGTGTGCGCAAGCAGGCTTCCGCTGGATTGATTTGTTGATTTGAGTGTTCAGGAGATTCGTGACATGAATCGCGAAATGTTGATGTTGGTCGATGCGATCTCGCGTGAGAAGAACGTGGAGCGGGATGTCGTGTTTGGCGCCGTCGAGGCGGCACTGGCGCAAGCCACCAAGAAGCTCTACCAGGGCGAGGTGGACATCCGCGTCGCCGTGGACCGCGACAACGGTAACTACGAGACCTTCCGCCGCTGGCTGGTGGTGCCCGATGCCGCCGGTCTGCAGAACCCGGAAGCCGAGGAACTCGTCTCCGACGTGCGCGACGACATCCCCGACATCGAGGAAGGCGACTTCATCGAAAAGCCGGTGGAATCCGTTCCCATCGGCCGCATCGGCGCCATGGCGGCCAAGCAGGTCATCCTGCAGAAGATCCGCGACGCCGAGCGCGAAATGCTCCTGAACGACTTCATGTCGCGGGGCGACAAGATCTTCGTCGGCACCGTGAAGCGCATGGACAAGGGCGACATCATCGTGGAAAGCGGCCGTGTCGAAGGCCGCCTGCGACGCGGCGAAATGATCCCCAAGGAAAACCTGCGCACCGGCGACCGCGTCCGCGCCATGATCATGGAAGTCGACCTCACGCTGCGTGGCGCGCCCATCATCCTGTCGCGCAGTTCGCCTGAATACATGATCGAGCTGTTCCGCCAGGAAGTGCCCGAAATCGAACAAGGCCTGCTGGAGATCAAGACCTGCGCCCGTGACCCGGGTTCGCGCGCCAAGATCGCCGTGCTCTCGCACGACAAGCGGGTCGACCCGATCGGCACCTGCGTCGGCGTGCGCGGCACCCGCGTCAACGGCGTGACGAATGAGCTCGCCGGCGAGCGTGTCGACATCGTGCTGTGGAGCGAAGACCCGGCCCAGTTCGTCATCGGCGCGCTGGCCCCGGCCAACGTCTCTTCCATCGTGGTCGACGAAGAGCGCCATGCCATGGACGTGGTGGTCGACGAGGAAAACCTCGCCATCGCCATTGGGCGCGGCGGCCAGAACGTGCGGTTGGCTTCCGAGCTGACCGGCTGGAAGATCAACATCATGGACGCCGCCGAATCGGCCCAGAAGCACGCTTCCGAAACCGATTCGAGCCGCAAGCTGTTCATGGAAAAACTCGATGTGGACGAAGAGATCGCCGACATCCTGATCCAGGAAGGCTTCACCAGCCTGGAAGAGGTGGCCTATGTGCCGCTGCAGGAAATGCTGGAAATCGAAAGCTTCGACGAAGACACGGTCAACGAACTCCGGGCTCGCGCCAAGGATGTGCTGCTGACCATGGAGATCGCCAAGGAAGAGCGCGCCGAAGCGGTGTCGCAGGACCTGCGCGACCTGGAGGGCCTGACGCCCGAATTGATCGCCAAGCTCAATGAAGCTGGCGTGCACACCCGCGACGATCTGGCCGACCTGGCTGGCGACGAGCTCACTGAAATCACCAGCCTGTCCGCGGACGAGGCAACGACTTTGATCATGAAGGCGCGGGAACATTGGTTTGCCAATGATGCCGCCTCTCAAGAGTAACGGTCATGAAAGGTCACACAACACATGTCCAATACCACCGTCGCCGAGTTTGCTGCTGAACTCAAGAAATCAGCAGACACGTTGCTTGAACAACTGAGGGGCGCGGGCGTCGCCAAGTCTGCCTCGTCCGATACCCTGAGCGAATCCGACAAGCAGAAGTTGCTGGGCTACCTGCAAGCCAGCCACGGTACCGCAAGTGCAGAACGCAAGAAGATCACTTTGGTGAAGAAGTCCACGACCGAGATCAAGCAGGCCGATTCCACCGGCCGCGCCCGTACCATCCAGGTGGAAGTGCGCAAGAAGCGCACCTTCGTCAAGCGCGATGACGAACAGGGTGGCTCCGATGTGCTGGCGCCCGAGGCCGAAGTGGCCGAAATCGCCACCGGTCCGAGCGCTGAAGATCTCGATCTGTCCCGCCGCGAGGAAGAAGCCAGCCGCCAGGCCGAGCTGATCCGCCGCCAGGAAGAAGAACTCGTTGAAAAACGCCGCCTGCGCGAAGAGCAGGAGGCGCTGGAAGGGCGCGAACGCGCAGCCGCCGAGCGTGCGGCCGCCTACGCCGCCCAGACCGCCGTGCAGCAGGCCGACAAGGCCCAGGTCCAGCAGACCGAACTGGCCGGCCAGGCCGCCGCCCGCGAAGCTGCTGCCAAGGCGCAGGTTGAAGAACGCGAGAAGGCTGCGGCCCAGTCCAAGGCCCGTGCCGACGAAGAAGCCGCGCGCGCCGTGGACCTCGGCGACCGCCGCCGCAAGGCCGAAGCCGAAGCCGCCGCCATTCGCCTGATGATGGCCACGCCCAAGAAGGTGTTGGTCGCCAAGAAGCCGGAAGAAATCAAGCCTGTCGTCAAGCCGGTGACGGCCGAAGCCGCCAAGGCCGGCATGAAGGGCACGCTGCACAAGCCTGCCGCCGGCACCACCGCACGGCCCGCCGTTGCCGGTGCCACCACCGGCCCGGGCGCCAACAAGGAAGTGAAGTCGGCCAAGCTGTCCAGCAGCTGGGCCGATCCTGCCAAGAAGAAGCCGCTGCCGACCCGTGGCGACACGGGCGCCGGTGCAGGCCGTGGCAACTGGCGCGGAGGCCCGCGTGGCCGCCGCGGCAACGACCGCGATCACCGCGAAGACCACTCGCAACAGGCGCCGGTGGAAAACCGCGTCATCGAAGTGCATGTGCCCGAGACCATTACCGTGGCCGAGCTCGCCCACAAGATGGCGGTCAAGGCTTCCGAGGTGATCAAGCACCTGATGAAGCTTGGCCAGATGGTCACCATCAACCAGCCGCTGGACCAGGACACGGCCATGATTCTGGTCGAGGAAATGGGCCACAAGGCCGTGGTGGCTGCGCTGGACGATCCGGAAGCCTTCACCGAACAGGAAGTGCTGCAGCAGAACGCCCTGGCGCTGCCTCGCGCACCGGTGGTCACCGTCATGGGTCACGTCGACCATGGCAAGACCTCGCTGCTCGACTACATCCGCCGCGCCAAGGTCGCGTCGGGTGAAGCCGGCGGCATCACGCAGCACATCGGCGCCTACCACGTGGAAACGCCACGCGGCATGGTGTCCTTCCTGGACACCCCCGGCCACGAGGCGTTCACCGCCATGCGTGCACGTGGTGCACAGGCAACCGACATCGTCATCCTGGTGGTGGCGGCGGACGACGGCGTCATGCCTCAAACCCGCGAAGCCATCAAGCACGCGAAAGCGGCTGGTGTGCCGATCGTCGTGGCCATCAACAAGATCGACAAGCCCGATTCGAACCCCGAGCGCGTCAAGAACGAGCTGGTGATCGAAGACGTGATCCCCGAAGACTTCGGTGGCAGCTCGCCTTTTGTCGCCGTCTCGGCCAAGACTGGCCAGGGCATCGACGAATTGCTCGAACAGGTGCTGCTGCAAGCCGAAGTGCTGGAACTCAAGGCACCGGTCGACGCCATGGCCAAGGGTCTGGTGATCGAAGCCCGCCTCGACAAGGGCAAGGGCCCGGTCGCGACCGTGCTGGTGCAGTCCGGTACGCTCAAGACCGGCGACATCGTGCTAGCGGGCTCGACCTATGGCCGCGTGCGCGCCATGCTGGACGAGAACGGCAAGACGACCAAGGAAGCCGGTCCTTCGATTCCGGTGGAAATCCAGGGTCTGACCGAAGTGCCGCAGGCTGGCGACGAATTCATGGTGCTGCCGGACGAGCGCCGCGCCCGTGAAATCGCCACCTACCGCGCAGGCAAGTTCCGCAATACCAAGCTGGCGCGCCAACAGGCCGCCAAGCTGGAGAACATGTTTGCCGACATTTCCGCCGGCGAGGTCAAGATGCTGCCGGTCATCGTCAAGGCCGACGTGCAGGGTTCGCAGGAAGCGCTCAGCGCCTCGCTGCTCAAGCTGTCGACGGAAGAAGTCAAGGTCCAGATGGTGTATGCCGCGGTCGGTGCGATCAGCGAGTCGGACATCAACCTGGCCATTGCTTCCAAGGCGGTGGTGATCGGCTTCAACGTGCGGGCCGATGCCGGTGCGCGCAAGCTGGCCGAGAACAACGGCGTCGACGTGCATTACTACAACATCATTTACGATGCGGTAGACGAGCTCAAGGCCGCGATGGCCGGCATGCTGGCACCGGAACAGCGCGAAGAAATCATCGGTACGGCCGAAATTCGCACGGTGTTCGTTGCCTCGAAGATCGGCACCGTGGCCGGCAGCATGATCACCTCGGGCTTCGTGACGCGCACCTCGCGCTTCCGTCTGCTCCGCGAGAACATCGTGGTGTACACCGGCGAGATCGAGTCCCTCAAACGCCTCAAGGACGATGTCCGCGAAGTGCGCGAAGGCTTCGAATGCGGTATCAAGCTCAAGAATTACAACGACATCCAGGTCAATGACCAGCTCGAGTTCTTCGAGATCAAAGAGATCGCCCGGACGTTGTAATGGTCAAGAGAAAAGCCGCTGCGCCCAACCGCAGTCTCAAGGTGGCCGATCAGATCCAGCGCGATCTGACCGAGCTGATCGCCCGCGAGTTGAAAGACCCGCGGGTGGGCATGGTCACGATCCAGGGGGTCGAGGTCACGCCCGACTATGCGCACGCGAAGGTGTTCTTCAGCGTGTTGACCGGTGATCCGGCCGAGTGCACCGAAGGTTTGAACCAGGCGGCGGGTTTCCTGCGCGCCGGTTTGTTCAAGCGGCTGCACATCCACACCGTGCCGACGCTGCACTTCCTGTTCGACCGCACGACGGAGCAGGCTTCGGACATGAACGCGCTGATCGCGCGTGCGGTCGCTTCCCGCGCCCAGGACGACTGAGTCATGACCGCCACGCCTCGTGCACGGGTCGCGCGGCGCCCTGTGCATGGGGTGCTGCTGCTCGATAAACCGCTGGGACTCTCCAGCAACGACGCCCTGCAGAAAGCCAAATGGCTGCTGCGGGCGGAGAAGGCCGGCCATACCGGCACGCTCGACCCCTTGGCCACCGGCCTGCTGCCGCTGTGCTTCGGCGCGGCCACCAAGTTCAGCCAGTTGCATCTCGACGCCGACAAGACCTACCTTGCCACGGCAAGGCTGGGCCAGCGCACCGCCACTGGCGACGCCGAGGGCGACGTCATCGAGACGCGCGATGTCGATGTGGATGACGCGAAACTTCAGGCCGTGGTGCGGCAGTTCACCGGGCCGATCCGCCAGGTGCCGCCGATGCACAGCGCCTTGAAGAAGGACGGCAAGGCTTTATATGAATATGCGCGTGCCGGCATCGAGGTCGACAGGCCCGCGCGCGATGTGCAGATCTTCGAGTTGAAGGCAACGCTTGCCACCGATGCCACTGAATCCGCCGGTGTCGCCGCGACCGCGGTCGAAATCCTGGCGAAATGCAGCAAGGGCACGTACATCCGCACCCTGGGCGAAGACATCGGCGAAGCGCTGGGCTGCGGTGCGCACCTTACTGCGCTCCGGCGCATTGCCACCGGAGACTTCGGAATTACGCGCTGCGTGACGCTGGCCGCACTCGAGGCCATGGATGAAGCCGAGCGCCAGGCCTGCCTGCTGCCGGTCGACGCACTGCTGCCGCATCACACCCGCGTCACGCTGGACGGAGAAGATGTGACCCGCTTCCTGAGTGGCGTGCGTCGCCGCGGAAGCTGGCCCGACGCGGCGCAGGTCGCGGTGTACCAGGCCGAGCCGCCTGCGCTGCTGGGCGTGGCCCACGTCGAAAATGGTGAACTGATCCCCGGGCGCCTGCTGAGCCCACTTGAAATCGGCCAGATTCTGGAGCCGCTTCCGGCCCGGAATGTGCAAGTGCCGACAGCAGACGGTCAATCGAATTAGGGAATTTAGGAGTAGTCAAATATGAGCAACAAGCAAATCCGCAACATCGCGATCATCGCGCACGTCGACCATGGCAAAACCACCATGGTCGATCAACTGCTTCGCCAGTCCGGCACCTTCGCCGAGCACGAAAAAGTGGTCGACACGGTCATGGACAACAACGCGATCGAAAAAGAGCGCGGCATTACCATTCTGGCCAAGAACTGCGCCGTGACCTGGAAGGGCACGCACATCAACATCGTCGACACCCCCGGCCACGCGGACTTCGGTGGTGAAGTGGAACGCGCGCTGTCCATGGTCGACGGCGTGGTGCTGCTGATCGACGCCCAGGAAGGCCCGATGCCCCAGACCCGCTTCGTGACCAAGAAGGCTCTGGCCCTCGGACTGAAGCCGATTCTGGTGGTCAACAAGGTCGACAAGCCGGGCGCCCGTCCGCAACACGTGGTGAACGCCGCGTTCGACCTGTTCGACAAGCTCGGCGCAACCGACGAACAACTCGATTTTCCGGTGGTCTATGCATCGGGCATCAACGGCTGGTCCTCCATGGAAGAGGGCGCGCCCGGCGAGCAGTGGGGACCAGACATGGCCGCCTTGTTCGACACCGTGCTGGCCCACGTGCCTGCGCAGACCGGCGACGCCGATGCGCCGCTGCAGCTGCAGATTTCCGCCCTCGATTTCTCCACCTTCGTTGGCCGCATCGGCGTTGGCCGCATCAGCCAGGGCACGATCAGGCCCATGATGGACGTGGTGGTCATGGAAGGCCCCGATGGCAAGACCGTCAAGGGCCGTGTGAACCAGGTGCTGACATTCCAGGGCCTGGAGCGCGTGCAGGCGACCGAAGCCGGTCCGGGCGAAATCGTGTTGATCAACGGCCTTGGCGACATCGGCATTGGTGTGACGATCACCGACCCGCTCAACCCGTCGCCGCTGCCGATGCTGAAGGTCGATGAGCCGACGCTCACCATGAACTTCTGCGTCAACACCAGCCCGCTCGCGGGCCGTGAAGGCAAGTACGTCACGAGCCGTCAGATCTGGGACCGCCTGCAAAAGGAGCTGCAGCACAACGTGGCACTGCGCGTGGCCGAAACCGACGAAGAAGGTATTTTCGAAGTCATGGGCCGCGGTGAACTCCACCTGACCATCCTGCTAGAAAACATGCGCCGGGAAGGCTTCGAGATGGCCGTGAGCAAGCCACGCGTGGTGTTCCGCACGGTGGATGGCGAGAAGCACGAGCCCATCGAACTGGTGACGGCCGACATCGAAGACCAGCACCAGGGCGGTGTGATGCAGGCGCTCGGCGAACGCAAGGGCGAGCTGGTGAACATGGAGCCGGACGGCCGTGGCCGCGTGCGCCTCGAGTACCGCATTCCGGCGCGTGGCCTGATCGGCTTCACCAACGAGTTCCTGAACCTGACGCGCGGCTCCGGCCTGATCAGCAACATCTTTGACAGCTACGAGCCGCACAAGGGCGAAATCGGTGGCCGCAAGAACGGCGTGCTGATTTCCATGGACGACGGTGAAATCTTCACCTACGCCCTGGGCAAGCTGGACGACCGCGGCCGCATGTTCGTGCGCGCCAACGACCCGGTCTACGAAGGCATGATCGTCGGCATTCACAGCCGCGACAACGACCTGGTGGTGAATGCCACGCGGACCAAGCAGTTGACCAACTTCCGCGTCTCCGGCAAGGAAGACGCGATCAAGATCACGCCGCCAATCGATGCCACGCTGGAATACGCCGTGGAATTCATCGAGGACGACGAACTGGTCGAGATCACGCCGAAGTCGATCCGGATCCGCAAGCGGCACCTGAAGGAAAGCGACC
>JAQGNA010000632.1 GCA_028292075.1 Rhodoferax sp.
AATCTCGAAGTGGACCTGGGCGTCGGCCTTTTCGACCGCAGCACACGCAAGCCCACCTTGACCGAGGCCGGCCGTGTCTTGCTGGGCCGCGCGCGCGAAGTTCTGGCGGCCAGCGACCGCCTTGACCGGGCCGCAAGCCAACTTGCGGGCGGCCTGGAAGCCAAGCTGACCGTGGTGTGGTCGGACACGTACCAGTCCGATCGTTTCGAGGAGATGCTGGCCGGGTTCGAGCGCCGCTTTCCCGACCTCACCCTCGAGGCGCTGATTGCCGAACACGGTGACCTGGTCGCGCTGGTGCAGCGCGGGCGGGCGCAGATCGGCGTGGTGGCCGCCCAAGCGGTCTACCCGCCCGACATCGGCGCCGAAACCATTGCCGAGCCGTCCGAGATCACGCTGTTCGTCGCGCGCAACCATCCGCTGGCCGCTCTGAGCGACATCGGCCCCACCACGCTCGCGGAACACCGCGAACTGCGTCTGGCCCCGTTCCAGGAAGCGCCCGGGGCCGGCCACCCCGCAAGCGGGCAGCGGGTGTGGTCGGCACCTACTTATCTGATGCTTCTTGAAATGGCGGTGTTGGGCTTTGGCTGGGCGGCGGTGCCGCGCTGGATGGTCAACCACTTCGCGGCCGACAAACTGCACGAACTCAACGCCCGCGGTTGGCCGCGACGCGTTCCGGTGGACGTGGTGTGGTCGCGGCAACGGCCTCTCGGCCAGGCCGGCACCTGGCTGCTGCAGGCCATGCTTGCACCAGAGCTGGCCCTGCCACCGGCGGTGCCCGGCGGCGCCAGGGTCTGCGGACCCGAGGCGAGCGGTGCAGGCTGAGCGCTCAACCCCGTGGCGTCATCGGCTGGTGACCGTTTCGATGGCCTGCGCCCGCGTTTCGGCTCACCGGCCCCAGCGCAACACCATGGCATCGAGCCGCTTCGCCGTTTCGATCAGCAACGCCCGGCTGGCCGGGTTCATCGGCGGGAACGGATGGCGCGGCGCTTCGCAGGCGATCACGCCGCCTTCCTTCATCAGCGACTTGGCCGCGAGCGGGCCGCACTGGCGGTTCTCGATGTTGATCAGCGGCAGCCACTTCTCGTAGCCGGCGATGGCGTCCTCGCGCCGGCCTTCGCGGTAGGCGTCGAGGATCGGGCGGATGCCGTCGGGAAATCCGCCGCCGGTCATCGAGCCCGTCGCGCCGGCTTCCAGGTCGGGAAACAGGGTGATGGCTTCTTCGCCGTCCCACGGCCCTTCGATCGCGTCGCCGCCGAGGCGGATCAGCTCACGGATCTTGTTGGCCGCGCCGGCGGTCTCGATCTTGAAGTAGGCCAGGTGCTCGATCTCGGTGGCCATCTTTGCCAGGAAGGCGGCCGACATCGGCGTGCCTGCGGCCGGCGCGTCCTGCACCATGATCGGGATGTCAACGGCGTCGGACACTTGCTGGTAGAAGGCCTGGACTTGCGGTTCGCCCACGCGGAAGGTGGCGCCGTGGTAGGGCGGCATGAGCATGAGCATGGCCGCGCCCATGTCCTGCGCGCGGCGGCTGCGTTCGGCGGCCACCTTGCTGCTGAAATGCGTCGTGGTGACGATCACCGGCACGCGGCCGTTCACATGCTCGAGGATCGCGCGGGTCAGCACTTCGCGCTCGTCGTCTGCCAGCAAGAACTGCTCTGAGAAATTGGCCAGGATGCACAAGCCGTTCGAGCCGGCCTCGATCATGAAGTCGACGCAGCGCTTCTGGCTGGCCAGGTCGAGTTCGCCGGTTTCGGTGAACGTGGTGGGCACGACCGGGAACAGGCCCTGGTAGCGCGCATTCGAAGTTTGGGGTAATGACATCAGCAGCCTCTCAAATCAAAAAGAAACTGGCAGGACAAGCCTTCCAGAACAACCGCGGAACGGGCCCTTCGACAAGCTCAGGAGAGCCTCTGCCCGGCCGCTGGTTTTGCCCCTGTAAGCCTGTCCTGCGCTTGTCGAAGGAGGGGGGGCGCAACACGAAGTGCGCAACCGGGGGTGTAAACCCACTTAATGCGAATGACGCGGAACCGCTGCACCCCGACATCCCACGAGGAAGTCGAAATCACAGCCTTCGTCCGCCTGCAGCACATGATCGACATACAGGCGCTGGTAGCCACCGGGCATACCCTTGGGCTGGGCCGCCAGGTCGGTCAGGCGCGCTGCGAGTTCGGCGTCGGAAATGTCGAGGTGCAGGCGGCCATTGGCGCAGACGAGCTCGATGAAGTCGCCGTCTCGCACGGCCGCCAGCGGGCCGCCGTCGGCCGCCTCGGGCGCCACGTGCAGCACCACGGTGCCGTAGGCGGTGCCGCTCATGCGCGCGTCGGAGATGCGCACCATGTCCTTGATGCCCTGGCGCAGCAGCTTGGCTGGCAGGCCCATGTTGCCGACCTCGGCCATGCCCGGGTAGCCCTTGGGGCCGCAGTTCTTCATCACCATCACGCAGCTGGCGTCGATGTCCAGGCTCTCGTCGGCGATGCGTTCCTTGTAATGCTCCAGGTTCTCGAACACCACGGCGCGGCCGCGGTGCTGCAGCAGCGCGGGCGTGGCGGCGGAGGGCTTGAGCACCGCGCCGCGGGGCGCGAGGTTGCCGCGCAGGATGCGCATGCCGCCGTCGGCCACCAGCGGGTTGTCGAGCGGGCGGATCACCTCGTCGTTGTACTGTGGGGCTTCGCGCACGTTGTCCCAGATCGAGCGGCCGTTCACAGTCAACGCGTCGGGGTGCGGCAGCAGCCCGTTTTCGCCCAGCCGGCGCAGCACCGCCGGCAGGCCGCCGGCGTAGTAGAACTCCTCCATCAGGAAGCGGCCCGAGGGCTGCAGGTCGACCAGGGTCGGCGTACCGCGGCCGATGCGCGTCCAGTCTTCCAATTCGAGCGGCACGCCGATGCGGCCGGCAATGGCCTTGAGATGGATGACCGCGTTGGTCGAGCCGCCGATGGCCGCGTTCACGCGGATGGCGTTTTCGAAAGCCTCGCGCGTCAGCACCTTCGACAGCGTGAGTCCCTCGAGCACCATCTGCACCGCCCGTGCGCCCGACATGTGGGCCAGCACATAGCGGCGAGCGTCCACCGCCGGAATCGCCGCATTGTGCGGCAGCGATGTGCCCAGCGCCTCGGCCATGCAGGCCATGGTGGAGGCCGTGCCCATGGTGTTGCAGGTCCCGGCCGACCGCGACATGCCGGCCTCGGCGGCGAAGAACTGGTGCTCGTCGATCTCCCCGGCCTTGAGCGACTCGTGCAACTGCCAGACCGCCGTGCCCGAGCCGATGTTCTTGCCGTCGAGCTTGCCGTTGAGCATCGGCCCGCCCGTGACGACGATGGCGGGCACGTCGCAGCTGGCGGCGCCCATCAGCAGCGCGGGCGTGGTCTTGTCGCAGCCGGTGAGCAGCACCACGCCGTCGATCGGGTTGCCGCGGATGGCTTCCTCCACGTCCATGCTGGCCAGGTTGCGCGTCAGCATGGCGGTGGGCCGCAGGTTGGATTCACCGTTGGAGAACACCGGGAACTCGACCGGAAACCCGCCTGCCTCGTAGATGCCGCGCTTGACGTGTTCGGCGATCTTGCGGAAGTGCGCGTTGCAGGGCGTGAGTTCGCTCCAGGTGTTGCAGATGCCGATGACGGGCCGGCCGTCGAACAGGTGGTCGGGCAGCCCCTGGTTCTTCATCCAGCTGCGGTACATGAAGCCGTTCTTGTCGGCGGTGCCGAACCATGCGGCGGAGCGGAGCTTGGGGGGCGTGTTGGACATGGTCTTACTTCTGGATCACGAGTTTTTCGAGCACCTTCTTCAGCGAGGCGCGGTCGCTCTCGATGGCGGCCTTGTAGCCGTCGGCGTCGAGGTAGGCGTCGCCCAGATTGGCCTTGGCCAGCGTCTCGCGGTAAGCGGGATCGGCGGCGGTGGCCTTGGCCGCGGTGCGCAAGACCTGCACCACATCGGCCGGTGTGCCCTTGGGCACGGCCAGGCCGCGCCACACGCCGATGGACAGGTCGACGTTGCGTTCCTTCAGCGTCGGCGTGTTGGCGTAGGCGCCGGGCAGGCGTTTGTCGGACATCACCGCCAGCACGCGCAGCTTGCCGGCCAGCACGTGCTGCATGACCTCGCCAGGGCTGACCGTGATGGCATCGACGTGGCCGCCGAGCAGGCTGGCCACGGCCGGGGCCGCGCCCTGGAACGGCACGTGGTTGAACTGCACGCCGGTGCGGTCTTCCACAGCCGCTGCGGCCACGTGCCAGATGTCGCCCACGCCGCCGTTGCCGACCTGCATGCCTGCGGGTTTCTTCTTCGCGTCGGCCAGAAACTCCTCGACCGTCTTCCATGGCGCGTCGGCCCGCACCGTGATGGCCGCGGGGTCGAAGTTCAGCTGCGCCACCGGAATGAAGTCGTCGGCGGTGACTTTCATGAGCCCCAGCGCCGGCAGGATCACGAGGTTGACGCTCATCACGCCCATTTTGTAGCCGTCGGGCTTGGCGTTCGCGACGTCGGCAAAGCCAATGGCGCTCGAGGCGCCTGGCTTGTTGACGACGATGATCGGCTGGGGAAAGTACTTGCGCGCCGCGTCGGCGAAGGCCCGTGCCACCACGTCGGTGCCACCGCCGGCCGTGGCGGCCACGACCAATTCGACGGGGCGGGTGGGGTAGTCGGCGGCCATGGCGGGCAGGCTGGCAAAGAGGGTCGCGACGCAGGCGGCAATGGCGAGCGAGCGGCGGCGCGGTCGAAAGCCGCTGTTGAATGGCAAGGTGTTCATGGGTCTCCTGGGTTTTTTTTCTGCGGGTTGCCGTCGGTGGGTTCGCCCGGCGCTCCCACCACGATCTTAAAAAGACGCAGCATGTCCGTAAAATGAAAGCTCTTCATCGTTCGATAACCCCAGGTAATCAGCTTCATGACCAAGTCAACACCTGATGTCCGTGGTTCGCGTCCTGGCGTCGCCAACACCACGCCGCAGTTGCTGAACCGCCTGCGCATGCGGCAGGTGGCCCTGCTGCTGGCCATTGCCGACCGCCGCACGCTGCGCGGCGCAGCCGAGGAACTGGGCCTCACACAGCCGGCTGCCACCAAGATGCTGCACGAACTGGAGGACGCGCTGGGGCAGCCGCTTTTCGTGCGGGGAGGGCGCGGGCTGGCGCCCAACGCGGCGGGCGAACGGGTCACCGGCTTTTTCAGGAGCGTGCGCGGTAGCGTTGAAGCCTTGAACCGCGAACTCTCGGAGATGCGGCTGGGCAGTGCCGGACGGCTCGCCGTGGGCAGCATCGAGGCGGCATCGGCCACCTGCCTCACCGATGCGCTGCTCGCATTGAAGGAGGAGTTTCCACTGCTGTCGATCGAGGTGGTGGTCGACACCAGCGACCGCCTGCTCGACCAGCTCAACGAGGGCGGCCTCGAGGTGGTGATCGGACGGCAGAGCGACGGTGCGCGGGCCGACTGGCGCTTTCAGCCGATCGACGACGAGGGGCTGGCCATCGTGGTGGGCCATGGGCATCCGCTCGCGCGTCAACGCAAGGTGACATTCGAGGCGCTGCTGGCGTTTCCCTGGGTGCTGCACCTGCCCGGGAGCCGCATGCGCGAATGCATGGAAAGGGAATTTCGCGCGCACCATGCGGCGCTGCCCAAGGGGCTGATCGAGACCAGCTCCATCGCCACCACCGTGAACCTGATCCGGGCTTCGCAACTGGTGGCGGTGGTGCCGGAGGCAGTGGCCCGCCGTGACGCGGCCAATGGCGTATTGCAGATCGTGCGCTACCGCATCGGGCAGCAGCTCGAGGCCTACGGCAGCATCGTCCGGCAGGACAGGCCGCTGAGTCGTCCGGCAGAAGCTTTTCTGGCCTTGCTGCACCAGCCACGTGCCGCGCAGGCTTCAGTTATGCAGGCCTGAGCTACGCGGGCCATAGCTACGCGGGCCTGAGCCGCGCAGCGACGATCACCGGCTGGAGACTTCAGAATCGATAGCCGTAGCGCAGCTGATACAAGGTCTCGCCCGGGTTCGGCTTCTTGAAGCCGCCGTTCGAGACATGCTTCACGTAGACGCCAAGCTCGTGCCGCTGGTCGGCGCCAAAGTTGCGACCAACGCCCAGGTGGTCGCTGAAGTTCCACTGGGTGCTGAATTCCTGATTGCCGCGGGTGTACTTGCCGTCCATGTACGAGACGCCGATGCCGCCGTCAACGAACCACGGCGATTGACCCCCGCCGAAACGGTAGCGGAGCATCGGCACCACGCCGACCTCGGTGAAATGCGAGCGACTGCCATTGAAAGCGTCGGTCTTCCACTCGCTCAGGTAGACGTCCCATGCCAGCGAGATGCTGCCGCCCCAAAAACTGGTCTGCGTGGGAATGCGCGGGCCGAGCGTGGCGGCACCCGTGTCGCGTCCATCGGTCTTGGCGCTTTGACCCGCTTCGACATACACGGTCATCGACTGGGGCTCCATCGCCTGGACACTGGTTGCCATTGCACTGCCCAGCAAGGCCATCGCGACGGCACCGGAGCGCAGCGGCCAGGTCGAGCGAGGCAGGAAGGATGAGGCGCGGCCCGAAACGTGCATGTAGTAGCTTTCTTAAAAATGTGTCATTGTGATTCTCCACGTTTGGGCGAGGGACCGCATTGAAGCGGTTTTCTCGTTCTGGTGTAGGTGCCCGCCTTGCCACTGCGCGTAGAGGGTGTCGCCGCTCCGTCTTGCAGGCGGGTACCGTCGCCGACGTCCGGGCGCCGGCCGTTCGCCTTGCGCGCGACGTATGTCAAAAGACATGCGCGTTTTGTGGCCGAATTGCTAAGATGCAGGTCAACGCTTGATGACCCCTCATTTGCGGTACCCAGGATAAATTTTTGCTGACGATCACTTCTGCCTCTCCGACGGGCGCCACTCGGTCGGAAGGCTTCCTGGGGACGCGCGTTGCCACTGACCTGCCCGATCCGGTGCAGGCCTTGCGGTCGGCCACGCGCCGGCTGCATGAACGGCTCGACGCCGGACTTGCGGTTGCGGGCGAGGCGCCTTCGCTGAATGACTATGCTTTTCATCTTGCCGCCGTGCGCGACTGGCAAGTGGCCTTGGCACCCTGGCTTCGGCGCACGGATGCCGATCTCTCCGGTCTCGCGCTGATCGCAGCCGACCTCGCCGAACCTGGCCTGAACGGTGCCGACTCAGGGTCATCGACCTTGGACTTGCAGGCGGTGCAGCTTGCCGACGACGGCAGCGACGCGTTCTGCTGGGGAATAGCCTATGTGCTCGAAGGCTCCCGGCTGGGCGGGCAAGTGCTGTACCGGCGCCTGCAGGCCCGCTTGGCGCCGCATCCCTTGCGCTACCTCGGCCAGCGGGCGGACGGCGCCGGCCGCTGGCCGCAGACGCTGGCTTCATTGCGCCGCCACCTTGGTTCCGAAGCGGCCTGCGCCTCGGGCTGCCGTGGCGCCGTTGCCGCGTTCCAAATGTTGTCGGCGCGGTTCGGGCTTCGCACGCCTTCGCCTGGGCACGCGCACACCCCATCGGCACCGGTACCGGAACCCGGTGATCGGGCGTCGCATGCGTAATCCGGACGACACGGTGGGAACAGTGGGAACAGTGGGAACGGTGGGACCGGTCGACACAGCCGACGTCTCCAACACCGTCAACATGCTTTCGCCGGAAGACGATGCGCTGACGCTTGCCAATTGCGACCGCGAACCCATCCACACGCCGGCGTACATCCAGTCGCACGGCGTCCTGTTCGCCTTCGACCATGACGGCGTTCTCACGCACCGCAGCGACAACGCCGAATCGATGCTGGGCGCCACGGTGCCGCGTCTGGGCGATACCTTGTCGCCGGACGCGTTCGCCGATTTCGACGGCTTTCATGACCTTGTCGCCCAGACGCGCGAAGCTGCGGACGACGGCGACATCATTCCCCACGCCATGGAAGTCAACAGCCCCCATGGCCAGTTCGACGTGGTCGCCCATCGCACCGACAGCGGCCTGATCTGCGAGTTCGAGACCCGCGCCGGCGCCGAGCCGATGCGGCCGAATTTCGGCTTCGCCTCGCACCGCGCCATGGAAAAGCTCAAGCGCCAGCAGGACATCGATTCGCTGCTGTCCATCGCCGTGCAGGAAGTGCGCAACATGACCGGCTTCGACCGCGTCGTGGCCTACCGCTTCCGCCATGACGACAGTGGCGACGTGGTGGCCGAGTCGGTGGTCAAAGGGATCGAACCCTTCATCGGCCGGCGCTACCCCGCAAGCGACATTCCGGCCCAGGCCCGCAGGCTCTACGTGCTCAACACACTGCGCCTGATCGGCGACGTGGGAGCCGCCCCGGTGCCGGTGACGCGGGCGTTCGCATCATTGCCGTCGGTCGACATGAGCCACGGGGTGCTGCGCAGTGTCTCCCCGGTGCACATCGAGTACCTGACCAACATGGGCGTGGCCGCCTCGATGAGCGTGTCGATCGTGATCGGCGGCCGGCTCTGGGGCATGCTGGCCTGCCACCACATGCGGCCGCGCCGTGTGCCGTATGGGGTGCGCATGGCCTGCGACGTTCTTGCACAGATCCTGGCGTCCAATCTGCAGGGCGCGCTGGCCCTCCAGCATGCGGGGGAGGTGGACAAGGCGGCGGCCATGCGTTCCCGCGTGGTCGAACGGGTGCTGCATTCCGACGACCTGGTCGCCGCACTGACGGCCGAAGCCGAGCCGTTGTGCGAGGCCTTGAAGTCTCACGGCCTGTTGCTGGCCCAGGGCGGGCAGGTCGAAGTGCATGGCCCCATTGGCACGGCGGCCGGAGCGGCGCTGGTGCAATGGCTGAACGAGCGGCGCGACGACCCGGCCCACGGCGCTGGCCGGTTGCTGCATGTTGATTCGCTGGCGGGCCTGCCCGAGGCCCTTCGTGCACAGCTTGAACCCTGGTCGGGCATCCTGGCGCTGCCGTTCGGCGAAGAGTTGCCGATCTGGCTGGTGCTGCTACGCAAGGAACAGGTCGAGACCATCCTCTGGGGCGGCCGGCCCGAGAAGCAATACAAAAGCGGGCCACTCGGGCCGCGGTTGACGCCTCGCGGCTCATTCGACCTCTGGCGTGAGACGGTGCGGGGCAAGGCCGAGCCCTGGAACGAAACCGAGCTCGACAGCGCGCAAAAGCTGCTCGACGAACTGATGCGCGCGGACGCCGCCCACATGGCGGAGCTGCGTCGCGCCCGGGGCCAACTGATGGCGATGTTGGGGCACGACCTGCGCGATCCGCTGCAGTCCATCGCCGACACAGCCGTCGAACTGGGCGAGCGTGGTGGCAATGGCCAGATCAGCCAGAGCCTGCACTCCAGCAGCAGCCGAATGCAGCGGCTCGTGACCCAGGTGCTCGACATGTCGCGCATGCATGGCGGCGTGGGCCTGAGCTTCCGCAAGCAGCCGGTGGACCTGGTCAAGCTGCTGGAAGGGGTGCTTGCCGAGAACCGGCGGGCCCACCCCGGCATGGAAATCCTGCCCATCATGCCGCGCCAGCTCACGGCGCAGGTAGACGGCGAACGCATCGGCCAGGTCGTGGGCAAGCTGCTGAGCAATGCGAGCCGCTATGGTTCTCCGGGGGAGCCGGTGCTCGTTGAACTGGGCGAACGCGATGGACTGGTGGTGCTCGAAGTCAGCAACACCGGACATGCCCTCGACGAGGCGCTCGCCGCCAACATGTTCCTGCCGTTCAAGCACAAGTCACCGGCCCTTCTCGAATCACAGAAAGGGCTGGGTCTTGGCCTCTACATCGCGCACCAGGTGCTTGAAGGCCA
>JAQGNA010000692.1 GCA_028292075.1 Rhodoferax sp.
CCACGCACCACCCGGACCGATTTCATGCACACCTCCGAGCTCTTGCAGCATTACGGCTACTTCGGCATCTTCTTCGCCGGCCTGTTCGAAGGCGAAACCATTCTGCTGCTGGGCGCCTATGCCGTGCACCAGGGCTACCTGCAGATGCCGCTGGTGATCGGCTTCGGCGCCGCGGCCGCTTTTGTCAGCGACCAGTTCTACTTCTTCCTTGGCCGGCGGCGCGGCGACAGCATCGAGCGGCGCTATCCGCGCATCCATGCGCGGCTCGACCAGGTGCGCGGCTTCGTTGAGCGACACCCTGTCGCCATCGTGATGGGCATGCGGTTCGCGTGGGGCCTGCGCATCGTGCTGCCGATTGCGCTGGGCATGGGCGGCCGCATGAAGGCCGGCGTCTATGTGCCGTTGAGCGCGGTGGCCTCGTTGCTGTGGGCCACCGTCGTCTGC
The DNA here is from genome assembly GCA_028292075.1 of Rhodoferax sp. The sequence goes on from JAQGNA010000692.1 coordinate 445, forward strand.
TTCTTCGGGGTGGCCGTGAGCGAGTTCGCACGCCGCATCATCGGCAACCTGCGGCATCACGAGCATGGGATCGTGATCGGCGCGGTGCTAGCCGGGCTCGTGGTGGCGCTGTGGCAGCTTCGGCTGCGCGCCCGGGCGGCGAAGAACTGACAGCATCCTCCGCCATGATCGACACCCTTCCCCTGCTCGCCTGCCTGGGCGCCGCCATCGTCGGCGGCGTCTTCTTCGCCTTCTCCACCTTCGTCATGAAGGCGCTGGGCCAACTGCCCGCGCCCCACGGCATCGCCGCCATGCAGCGGATCAACGCGGTGGTGCTGAACCCTTTGTTCCTGGCTGTCTTCGTGGGCACGACCGTGCTGTCGGCCATCTGCGTGCTGGCCGGCTTCTTTCCGTGGGGCACGCGCAAGTCGGCCTGGTTGCTGTCCGCGGGGCTGCTCTATTTCATCGGGGCCTTCGGGGTCACGGCCGCCTGCAATGTGCCACGGAATGAACGCCTGGCCCGCCTCGACGCCGAAAGCGATGCAGCCGCCGCCTACTGGCCGGTGTACCTGCGCGAATGGCTTCGGTGGAACCACGTGCGCACCGGCGCGGGGCTGCTGTCGGCCGCCTGCGCGGGCATGGCGATGGCGTCCTGAGGAGCCCGCCCGCCTTTGCCAGCTTGCAGGCAAAATCGCCAAGTCACCGGCGGTGGACCACCCGCCGGCCCCGGTTCCTGACCGCCCGGGCGGCAGGCCCTTCGCCACCCTCATGCATGGAAGCACCAATCATGTCCGCCACGATCCGCATCATCTCCTCCATGGCCACCAAGCAGGTGCTGGCCGAGCTCGTCGAACAGTTTCACCTGCGCTCGGCGCACCGCGTGGTCGTCGAATCGGTGGGCGGCGTGGATGCGGCCAAACGCGTGCAGGCTGGCGAGGCCTTCGACGTGGTGATCCTGGCGGCCAATGCCATCGACACGCTGATGCGCGATGGCAAGGTCGTCGAGGGCAGCCGCGTTGACCTGGCGAAATCAGGCGTCGCCATCGCCGTGCGGCACGGCGCGCCGCATCCCGATGTCAGCACCGAAGAAGCGGTCAAACAGGCGGTCATGGCCGCGCCCACGCTCAGCTACTCGACCGGTCCCAGCGGCGTGCACCTTGCGAAGCTGTTCGCGCACTGGGGCATTGCCGAAGACCTTCAGCCCCGCACCGTGCAGGCGCCACCCGGCGTACCGGTCGGCTCCCTCGTGGCCAGCGGCGACGTCACGCTGGGGTTTCAGCAACTGAGCGAGCTGGTCAACCTGCAGGGCATCGACGTGCTCGGGCCGCTGCCCGATGCCATCCAGATCATCACCACGTTCTCGGCCGGCCTGGCCACCGCATCGACCCAGGCCGATGCGGTGCGCGAACTGCTTGACTTCATGGTGTCGGCCGATGCCGTGGAAGCCAAGCGCAGGAACGGCGTTGAACCGGCCTGACCGGCCTGACCGGCGACGTCAGAAGGCGTAGCCCACGCCGACCACCAGGCTGGTGTCCTTGCGCTTCACGCCAGGTGGCGGCGAATGGTCGTACGCCAGGTTGAGCTGGGTGCTGAAGTTCAGACCATTGGCGATCGGCAGACGGAAGCCCAGGCGGTTCTTCAGCAGGGTGTCCTGCGTGTTGCTCAGGCTCACGGCAACGTCGGTCTTGTTGAACAGCACCAGCCGGTTGTCGAAGAACTTCTGCTCGTAGTTGAGCCCGACGTTCAAGGCCGGGAATGACTTGTTGCCGGCGATCTGGTAGTTCTCATTGACATAGCTGAGGCCCACCTGCGCCGACAGCCGCTTCTCCTCGGTCTCGACGAACTGGCGTCCGTAGCCGGCGCCGATGGTGCTCCGCAGCGTGAGGTCGGCCTGCCGGTCGACCTGCGCCTTGGCATTGGCGAAGAGGTAGTCCTTCGGGTTGAGGAACTTGTCGTACTGGCCTGAGAGCATGCGGTTGGCCGTGGTGGTGATACCGGTCGACCTGGCCTGGTGCGCCTCGGCGTTCAGCGTGTAGCGGTCCACCGGGGCGCGGGCCACGAGTTCGGCGTCGATGTCGAGCGCGTCGTCCTGGGTGTTGCCGCGGTTGAAGGTGCCACCGAGCGTGGCATGGCCAGAATATTTCGTGGCCGTGCTGGGCAGGGGCGGGTTCAGCAGCGCCACTTCGCTGCGCGGAAGCTCACGCGCGGCCGCCGCTGGACCGGGCGTGACACCGGCCGTGACACCGGCCGTGGCACCCGGCGATGCATCGGGCGTGGCACCGGAAGTTGTACCCGGCGTGATCAGCGCCTTGCCATCGGACTGCACCACCAGCTGCCCCTTGAGCTGCGTGCCATCCGCCAGCTGGATGCGCACGCCGTCG
>JAQGNA010000704.1 GCA_028292075.1 Rhodoferax sp.
ACACCTGCAGCCCGGCAAAGGCTCCCCTGAGCTTGTCGAAGGGCCGGCTCTGCGGTGTTGTGGAAGGCTGGTCAGTAACGCTGCTCGCGCCCGTTAGTGCGCGCGCGTCGGTCCCTGCCTCGTCCCCTCGCCCCTTTGGGGAGAGGGTGAGGGTGAGGGGGCCCTTGGGGCGCCGGCCATATCGCCTTGCTGCCGATTCAGCTTGTCTTTACGGTCTCATCCTTCGGCCAGTTCGCCAACAACCGCTTCCTCACCGCATAGATGTTGTTCCGCAGCGCGTACAACTCATCCGTGTAAGACAAGGGCACCGCGATCCGGTGGGTCACGCGGTCCAGCTCGTCGATCTCGTCGAGCAGCGCATCGCGTTCGCCTTCGCGGGCGTCGACCTTGGTCTCGATCTCGCGCAGGCGGGCGTACCAGCGGAAGACGCGGCTGCGCACGCGGAACTGGTACAGCGGCGGCACGATCTTCGACAGCGGCAGCATCAGCACGATCAGGCCGCCGAGCACCAGCCACATGCGTTCGATGAGGTTGCTGGCCCAAAAGGGCAGGTAGCGTTGCCAGAAGGGCGGCGTGCCGTTGATGGCGCGGTCGCCTTCGGGGCTGACGGGAAGTTCGCTGGTCCGTGTGTTGGGGAAATCGCGGGCCCGGTTGAACCAGCCGGCGCCGCTGTGCACGGTCTGTGCGGTCTGCGCGAACAGTTGGCGCAGGGCAGGGTGGGTGCTGTCGCGCGCCACCAGCGAGGTGGTGGCGGCCAGCATGGCGACATCGTGGGGCGGCATGTCGGCGGCCAGGTCGACCACGCCGCGGGGCAGGGTCACCGCCGACAGGAATGCGAAACGCCGGGCATAGGCGTCGCTCTGGCCGAAGTCCATCAGATGGATGCCGCGCGCGCGCAACAGGCGTTGCACCAGCGGCGACTGCGGTGCCGACGCCAGCACCACCGCATCGAGCCGGCCCGCCAGCAGGGCTTCGGTCGCCGGCGCGGGCTCCAGGTTCGACAACCGCAGGGAGGCGGCGTCGATGTGGTTGGCCTTGAGCATCTTCTCCATGATGTCGGGCACGCCGCTGCCCTGGCGGTCGATGTTGATGCGCAGTGTTTTGAGCTGCGGCATGGTGGTCAGGGTGCCGGTGGATGGGTCGACCTTGCGCGCCGAGTCGCTGCGGTAAAAGAGCCAAAGCGGCTCGTAGAACAGGCTGCCCAGCGACATCAGGCCGGCTTGTTCGTCGGCCACCGGATCGGCGCTGCCGCCCCGCACAAAGCCCACATCGGCCTCGCCACTGCGCAGCATCCGCAGGTTGTCGGCGGCGCCATCGGTGGGCCGCAGCACCACCTCGATGCCTTCGGCCTTGAGCGCGCTGGCGTAACGCTTGCCGAACTCGGCATAGGCGCTGCCGTCCGGACCGGTGGCCAGGGTCACCCTCGTCGGCGGCTGCGGGTCGAGGTACCAATAGGCGGCGGCCACCGCGCCGATGACGATGAAGACCACCGGCCCGGCGGAAACGATGAGGTCGCGCAGCGAGAGAAGGATCAGTTTCAGGGTCTTCGGCATGGAGCTCAGGTCTTGGGGAAAAGGGTGGTGCCGACCGGCGGCCGTTGGACATGCCGGGCATGCTGGGCAAGCCATTGATCGAATTCGGCCGCGGGCAACGGCCGGCTGAACAGATAGCCCTGGTAGCCGTCGCAGCCTTCGGTGGAAAGAAAGGCCCGTTGCTCCTCGGTTTCCACGCCCTCGGCGATCACGGCCAGGCCGAGGCTGTGTCCGAGGGTGATGACGGTGCGTGCGATGGCCGCGTCGTTGGGGTCGGTCAGCAAATCGCGCACAAACGACTGGTCGATCTTCAGCTGGTCGAGCGGCAGCCGCTTCAGGTACGACAGGGAAGAATAGCCCGTGCCGAAGTCGTCCAGCGAAAAGCCGACGCCGTGCTGCTTCAGCTGCGTCATCTTGGCGATGGTGTCTTCCACATCATTGACCAGCAGGCTTTCGGTCAGCTCGATCTTGAGCCGGCCCGCAGGCACCCCGGTTCGCGTGACCAGGCCCAGTACCCGATCGGCGAAGTCCTGTTGGCGAAACTGCCGCGCGCTGACGTTCACCGACAGGCTCAAACCGCTGGTGGACGCATCGCGTGCCCAGGCCTCCAGCTGGTCGCACGCGGTCTGCAGCACCCAGTCGCCCAGGGGCAGGATCAAGCCGGTTTCCTCGGCCACTGGAATGAATTCGGCCGGAGAGACCATTCCGCGAACCGCATGCTTCCAGCGCAGCAGTGCCTCAGCGCCGATGGCATGCCCGTGACGGTCGATCTGCGGCTGGAAATGCAGCGTGAACTGTTGCTGGGCCAGCGCCTCTCGGATGTCGGATTCGAGCGCCACCCGCGCGTTGACCGCTGCCTGCATGCCAGGGTTGAAGAAGCGCAGGGTATTGCGCCCGGCCGCCTTGGCCTGGTACATGGCGAGGTCCGCATGCTTCAGCACCTCGTCCGTGGTCTCCTGGCTGCCGCTGTACAGCGCCACACCGATGCTGGGCGTGACATGGTATTCGCGGCCGGCCAGCGCATAAGGCTCGTTCAACACCGTCAAAATCTTCTCGCCCAGTGCGCGTGCCTGTGCTGCGGCGGTGTCGCGCGCCTCGCTCAGGCCCTCGGCCATCACCACGAACTCGTCACCGCCGAGCCTTGCCACCGTGTCGGCCCCGCGGACAGCCTGGCTCAGGCGCCGGGCGACCTGCTGCAGCAGCAGGTCGCCCATGTCGTGGCCCAGGGTGTCGTTCAAGGTCTTGAAGTTGTCGAGGTCGATGAACTGCAGCGCGCCGCGATGGCCGTGGCGTGCACTGGACAGCAGAGATTGGCGCAGGCGGTCGAGCAGCAGCCGCCGGTTCGGCAGGTGCGTCAGCGCGTCGTAAAAGGCCAGGTTGCGGATTTCGTCCTCGGCCGCCTTGCGCTCGCTGAAGTCGGAGAAGGTGTGCACGAAGTGCGTGATGGCGCCGTCGGCCGCACGTACTGCAGTGATGCTGCGCTGGTCCGGGTAAACCTCGCCGTTCTTTCGGCGGTTCCACACCTCGCCCTTCCAGGCCCCGGTGGAGATCACGGTCTGCCAGAGGCGATGGTAGAACGCGCTGTCGTGCCGGCCTGAACTCATCAGGTGCAGACTTTGGCCAATGGCATCTTCGGCCGAGTAGCCGGTGATCTCGGTAAATGCAGGGTTGATGCGCAGGATGCGCTTGTTGGTGCCGGTGATCGCCATGCCCTGCTGCGCGTTGAATGCGGTGGCTGCAATCCGCAGGTCGGATTCGGCCTGCCGCGGGCGGGTGATGTCGCGCGCCAGCACGATGAAGCGTGGCTCCGCCTCCGTTGCGCCGGGCGCCAGTCGCGCGCCGCCCTTGTGCGCCACCGAAATCTCGAACCACACCGGCGGGCGTCCGCCTGGAAAAGTGACCTCGACCTGGTGGCCGTCGGAGCGACCATTGCGCCGTGCGTCTTGAAGTGCGGACAGCACCGTGCGCGTGGCTTCTGCCGGCAGCACTTCTCCGATCTGGCGGCCCACCAGCGATTCGCCCGGCACGGCGTTGGCGCTGCCCACGGGTGCGCGGTACTCATGGCAGGTGCCGTCGATGCCGAGCTCGAAGATCAGGTCCGGGATGGCGTCGAGCGTTGCCTGGAGCTTGTTCTGCGTCGCAAA
>JAQGNA010000737.1 GCA_028292075.1 Rhodoferax sp.
CGGCGACGTCGAAGCCGCCGCCGCCGAAGCCGCCGTCGGCCTCGGGGAACAGCGCGCCGATGGTGCCGAGTTCGGCGAACCGGGCCCACAGGGCGGGCGCCATGCCGGTGTCGCCGTAGGCAATGGCGTTGCGGGTTTCGAAGCCGTATTGTTCGGCGACGAAACGGCCCAGGGTGTCCGCCAGCATGCGGCGGTCTTCGGTGTGTTCAAAGTTCATGACAGCCTCACAGGCCCAGGATCATCTTGGAGATGATGTTCTTCTGGATTTCATTGGAGCCGCCGAAGATCGACAGCTTGCGGTAGTTGAAGTAGTTGGCCGCCGCGGTGGCCGCCTCGGCGGGCCCCACCGGCGCATCGGCATGGCCCTCGTACTGCGCCTCCTCGATGAAGGGCAGCGCATAGGGGCCCATGGCGCGGCGGATCAGCGACAGGATCTCCTGGCGGATCTCGGTGCCGCGAATCTTCAGCATGGAGCTTTCAGCCCCCGGCACGCCGCCACCGGCCACGGCCGCCACGACGCGCAGGTTGGTGGTCTTCATGTTCTCCAGGTCGATCTCGACCCGCGCCATGCGCGCGGCAAATGCCGGGTCCTGGTCCAGCGGGCGGCCATGGCGCAGCACCCGGCTGGCAACCACCTTGAGCTTTTCCAGCGCGGCCACCGAGAAGCCCACGCCGGCGATGCCGGTGCGCTCATAGGTCAGCAGGTACTTGGCATAGGTCCAGCCCTTGTTCTCCTCGCCGACCAGGTTCTCCACCGGCACCCTCACATCGGTGAAGAACACCTCGTTGACCTCGTGGTCGCCGTCCAGCGTGCGGATGGGGCGCAGCTCCACGCCGGGCGTGGTCATGTCGACCAGCAGGAAGCTGATGCCGGCCTGTGCCTTGGCCTCGCGGTTGGTGCGCACCAGGCAGAAGATCATGTTGGCGTGCTGGCCTTGCGTGGTCCAGGTCTTCTGGCCGTTGACGATGTAGTGCTCGCCCTGGGCATCGACGCCGCGCACGGCCGTGGTCTTGACCGACGCCAGGTCGGAGCCGGCGCCGGGCTCCGAATAGCCCTGGCACCACCAGTCGGCGCCGTTCAGGATGCGCGGCAGCCAATGCTGCTTCTGCGCCTCGCTGCCGTACTTGATGAGCACCGGGCCCAGCATGCTGATGCCGAACGGCACGATGCGCGGCCCGCCGGCCACGGCGCATTCGTTGTCGAAGATGAACTTCTGCACGGCGGTCCAGCCGGGGCCACCGTACGACTCGGGCCAGTGGTTGGCCAGCCAGCCGCGCGCGTTGAGGATGGCGTGCCATTCCTCCTGGTCGGCCTTGGTCAGCCGCTGGCCGGCCTTGACCTTGGTGGCGATGCGCGCGGGCAGCTTGTCTTTCAGGAAGGCCCGCACCTCGGTGCGGAAGGCATCCTCTTCGGGGGTGAAATTCAGGTCCATGTCGTTGCCTCGTCGATTGGTCGCGTCAGTAGATTTCAAACAAGCCGGCCGCGCCCATGCCGCCGGCGATGCACATGCTCACCACGCCGTACTTCGCCTTGCGGCGGCGGCCTTCGAGCAGCAGGTGGCCGACCAGGCGCGCGCCGGTCATGCCGAAGGGGTGGCCCACGGAGATGGCGCCACCGTTCACGTTCAGCCGCTCGGCGGGAATGCCCAGCTTGCGCTGGCAGTACAGCGCCTGCGAGGCGAAGGCCTCGTTCAATTCCCACAGGTCGATGTCCTGCACCGTGAGGCCGTGGCGCGCCAGCAGCCGGGGCACGGCGAACACCGGGCCAATGCCCATCTCGTCGGGTTCGCAGCCGGCCATGGCAAAGCCGCGGAAGGCGCCCAGCGGCGAAAGGCCCAGGCGCTCGGCCTCCTTCGCCTCCATCAGCACGCAGGCGGACGAGCCGTCGGACAGCTGCGAGGCGTTGCCGGCCGTGACGAACTGGCCGGCGCCCTTGACCGGCTCCAGCTTGGCCAGGCCTTCGAGCGTGGTGCCGGGGCGGTTGCAGTTGTCGCGTTGGGCCACCACCTCGCGGTAGCTGACCTCGCCGGTGTCCTTGTTCTTCTCGGCCATGCGGGTGGCGCAGGGCACGATCTCGTCGTCGAACAGGCCCTTGTCCTGGGCGGCTGCGGTGCGCTTCTGGCTTTCCAGAGAGAACAGGTCCTGGTCCTCGCGGCTGATGCCGTAGCGGCGCGCCACCGTGTCGGCGGTGTCGATCATGGCCATGAAGAGATCGGGCTTGTGCTCTTGCAGCCAGGGGTCGACGTCGCCCGCCGCGCCCGGGCGGATGGCCGAGATGCTTTCGACCCCGCCCGCCGCCATGGCCGGCACGCCCTCGGCCACGATGCGGCCCGCCGCGAAGGCGATGGCCTGCAGGCCCGAGGCGCAGAAACGGCTCACCGTGGTGCCGGCCACCGACAGCGGCAGGCCGGCGCGCAGCACGGCCTGGCGGCCGATGTTCTTGCCGGTGATGCCTTCGGGGTAGCCGCAGCCCATGATCAGGTCTTCGATGAGGCCCGGGTCGATGCCCGAGCGCTCGACCGCGGCCTTCACGGAAAAGGCCGCCAGCTGCGGGCCGGGCGTGGCGTTGAATTCGCCCCGGTGCGATTTGGCCAGCGGGGTGCGGGCGGTGGAAACGATGACGGCTTCGCGCATGGTGTTTGCTCCTTTTTGTATTTCTGGCGGTCAGTGCTGGCAGGGAT
>JAQGNA010000047.1 GCA_028292075.1 Rhodoferax sp.
GGCGTGCCTGGTGCGGATGCGGATGTCGAGATGGGGTGGCGCCGCGTGCTGCCGTGGTCCAGCTGCAAACCTTCGAGCGCCCAGCCCTGGGTGCCGTTCTCGAGTGCCACCACCGGATTCGGCACGCCCAGGCTGCGCAGGATCTGCGCACCGATGATGCTGCGGGTGCGGCCGGCGCAGTGCACCACGATTTCGGTCGTCGCGTCCGGCACCAGGGCGCGCCAGTGCAGCGCGAGTTCGCCGTTCGGCACCGACACGGCACCCGGGATCGTCATCTTGCGGTGCTCGTCGAAGGTGCGGCCGTCGAGCAGCACCATCGGCGCGCCGGCCTGCTGGCGGGCGTGCAGTTCCTGCGGCGAAATGTGCGGCGTGCCGAACGCATGTTCGACCAGTTCGCCGAAGGTCTTGGAGGGCAGGTTCACGCCCTTGAACAGCACGTAGCCGGCCGCAGCCCAGCCCGGCGCGCCGCCTTCCAGTACCTGCACGTCGGTGTAGCCCAGGGCGGCCAGCCGGCGCGCCGCGCGGTCGGCCACGCCGTCACCCGCATCGATCAGCACGGTGCGTGTCGCCAGCCGCGGCACGAGCTGCGGGATGTCGATCTCGAGCCGGCTGTAGGGCAGCGGCACGGCGAAGAACGGATGGCCTTCGCCGAACTGGCCGGCCTCGCGCACGTCGAGCAGCGCGATCTCGCCGCCGTCGTTGAGCCAGGCGCGGACGGTGTCGGCGGGGACGGTGCGGGCTGCCGGCGGATGAGGGAGGGCAGTGGAGAGAGCAGTGGAAAAAGCAGTGGAGAGAGCAGTGGAGAGAGCAGGGTGACGGTCCATGGGCTGATCGTGCGGCGGGCAAAGCGTCGACGATACGGCGCGGCCGCCGGCGCGCTTAGAAGCTTTTCGCGCAAGCATCGTCGGTTTCCGTTGGCCCGGCGTCGATGCGGCCGGCGTCCAGCACGGCCTGGGTCACCTGCTCGGCCAGGAAGTCCAGCAGCACGCGCACCCGCGCCGGCAGCCGGGCCGGCGTGCCCAGGTAGACCGCGTGGATGGGCTCGCGGTCGCCGGGGTTGAAGGCCTCCAGCACCGGCACCAGCCGGCCGGCGTCGATGTCGGCCTGCACATGGTGCAGCGACATGCGCGCCAGCCCCACGCCGGCCAGGGCCAGGCGGCGCAGCGTCTCGCCGTCGCCCGCGCGCACGTTGCCGGCGACGGGCAGGTGTTCGATCGCGCCGTCCACCCGCAGTGGCCAGCCGTCCACCTGGCGGCGGTAGCTGGGGCCGAGCCGGTTGTGCTGGCGCAGCTCGTGCGGCGTGCGGGGCGTGCCGTGCCGCGCCAGGTAGGTCGGCGCGGCGACGATCACCTGCGCCGTGTCGCCGAGCCGGCGCGCCACCAGGTTCGAGTCGGGCAGGCGGCCCCAGCGCACGGCCACGTCGGTGCCTTCGTCCATCAGGTCGACCACGCGGTCGGTGAGCGCGATGTCCAGCGCCACTTCGGGGTGGCGCGCCAGGAAGCGGGGCACCAGCGGCAGCAGCACGTGGTGGCCGAACGGCAGGCTGGCGTTGATGCTGACCCGGCCCGTGGGCGCGGCGCCGGCCGATGCGGCGCGCTCGGCTGCGGTCAGGTCGGCCAGCACCTTGACGCTGCGGTCGTAGAACTCGCTGCCTTCCGCCGTGGGCTGCAGCCGGCGCGTCGAGCGGTCCAGCAGCCGGGCGCCCAGCCGCGCCTCCAGGCGCAGCACCAGCTTGCTGATCGCCGACGGCGTCATGTCCAGGTGACGCGCGGCCGCGGAAAAGCCGCCGCGATCGATGATCTGCACGAAGGCTTCCATTTCGCCGGAGCGGTTGATGTCGAGGCGAGGCATGGGCAAGGGGCGCGGCGCCCGGCGGGCCGCGCGGTCTGTGACTTGAAGTCACGACTCTACGTCGTGCCGGACAGCTAGGCAGGCGCAGGGTGATGCGCGACGATGCCGGCCTGTCAACGACATTAGAAAGACATCACCATGGAACACCGCTATCTAGGCCGCTCGGGCTTTCGCGTGCCGGCCCTCGGCTTCGGCGCCGGCACCTTCGGCGGCCAGGGCCCCCTGTTCAGCGCCTGGGGCAACACCGGCGTCGACGCCGCGCGCCGCATCGTCGACATCTGCCTCGACGCCGGCGTGAACCTCTTCGACACCGCCGACGTCTATTCGGACGGCGCGTCGGAAAGCATCCTCGGCGAGGCCCTCAAGGGGCGTCGCCATCAGGCCATCATTTCCACCAAGCTGTCGCTGCGCATGGGCGACGGGCCGAACGACGTGGGTGCGTCGCGCCATCACCTGGTGGAGGCCACGAACGCGGCGCTGAAGCGGCTGCAGACCGACCATATCGACATCCTGCAGCTGCATGCGTTCGACGCGATGACGCCGGTCGAACAGGTGATGTCAACGCTCGACGACCTGGTGCGCGCGGGCAAGGTCCGCATGATCGGCGTGTCGAACTTCTCGGGCTGGCAGCTGATGAAATCGCTGGCCGCGGCCGACCGCCTCGGCCTGCAGCGCTTCGTCGCCAACCAGACCTACTATTCGCTGATCGGGCGCGACTACGAGTACGAGCTGATGCCGTTGGGCATCGACCAGGGCGTGGGCGCCATTGTCTGGAGCCCGCTGGGCTGGGGCCGCCTCACCGGCAAGCTCCGGCGCGGCCAGCCGCTGCCCGAGGGCAGCCGGCTGCATGCCACGGCGGGCTTCGCGCCGCCGGTGGACGACGAGCGCCTCTACCGCGTGGTCGACGCGCTGGACGAAGTGGCGGCCGAGACCGGCAAGAGCGTGCCGCAGATCGCCCTGAACTGGCTGCTGCGCCGGCCTACGGTGGCCAGCGTGCTGGTGGGCGCGCGGGATGAGGCGCAGCTGCGCCATAACCTCGGCGCACTGGGTTGGATGCTCACGCCCGAGCAGGTGGGCCGGCTGGACGCGGCCAGCGCCGTCACGCCACCTTATCCGTACTACCCTTACTGGAATGGGCAGTTTTCGGAGAGGAGCCCGGTGGCGGTTTGATGGGCAGGGTGAGGCGCCGCGCTGCTGAAAGCGACCCTCACCCCGGCCCTCTCCCGCGAGCGGGAGAGGGAGGAAGGCAATCACCCTGGGGCGTTTGAATGACTCCCTCTCCCGCGTGCGGGAGAGGGTGGGGGTGAGGGCGGTTCCTTGGCCTCACCCCGCCGCCACCAGCCGAATCCCCACATCCCCCTCGCGTTCCAGTTGTGCCACCAGCCCGATCTCCCAGTCCAGGTACTGCCTGAAGCCCGCGTCGCGCCTGGCCAGGTCGGTGTGCGCATAGGGGCTGTACCAATGGTCATCGTCGCCGGTCAACACACCGTCGGCACCGGTTGCGATCGGCAGGCCGGCGGCGGCCCAGGCGTCGGTGCCGCCCGTGACGGCGCGCACGTCGCGGCCGCTCTGGTGGGCGAGTTCGGCGGCCACGGTGGCGGCCAGCACGCCGTCGGGCGAGGTGATGAGGACGGTCTGGCCGGCCGGCAGGTCGGCGGTGAATTCACGCAGGCGGTCGGGCACGGCGAAGCGCGCGCCGCGGAGGTGACGGCGCTCGTAGGCGGCGCGGCGGTCCACGTCGAACGCCACCGCCTGGCCGGCATCGAGCAGGCGGGCCGCCTGCACCGCGGCAATGCGCGGCGCCGGGGGACGGGTCTGCAGCACCCGCACCGGTTCCGGGCCGGTGACCAGCGCCGGCGGCAGTCCGTCAACAGTGGGTGAGAACACGAACACCTCGTGCTGCCCCAGCTGCGCCAGCCAGGCGCCGGTGGTGAGCGCGCGCACGCCGTCCCAGTCGGCCAGCACGATGCGGGCGCGGCGCGTGGCCGCATATTCGTCGGTGGCCTGCACCAGCTGGCCGCCCGGCGCCCAGCGCCAGCCCTCCAGGTGGCCGGCCTGGTATTCCTCGCGGGTGCGCACGTCGAAGCGGAACAGGCTGCGCTCGTTCGCCTCCGCCTCGAAGCGGGCGAGGGTGGCCGCGTCGATGCGCTGCACGCCGGCGCGTGCCGCCACGGCTTCGGCGCGTTCACGGGCGCTGGCGCGTTGCGCCTCGCCGGGCTCCGGCAAGGTGGGTAGGCGACCGTAGGCAAGTTCGCGCCCGGCCAGCAGCCAGGCCATGGTGCCGTCCTTCAGCGACACCACCGGGTTGGGAATGCCGGCGTCGATCAGCGTCTGCGCACCGACGATGCTGCGCGTGCGGCCGGCGCAGTTCACCACCACCAGGGTCTTCGGGTCGGGCGCGATCTCGCCGATGCGGTAGACCAGCTCGGCGCCGGGCAGGCTGTGCGCGAAGGGCAGGCTGAAGGCCGTGAACTCCTCCGGCGTGCGGCTGTCGACCACCACCAGGTTGTCGCCGCGCTCGATGCGGGCGTGCAGCTCTTCGGTGTCGATCCACGGCGTGTGCTTCTCGTGTTCGATGACTTCGCCGAAGGCCTTGCTCGGCACGTTGGCGCCGCTGAAGACCTGATGGCCGGCGGCGACCCAGCCGTCGGTGCCGCCTTCCAGCACCGAGACGTTGTGCCAGCCCAGCCGCACCAGCTTGGCCGCGGCCTGGTGCGCCAGGCTCTCGTCGGCGTCGACCAGCACCACGCGGGTGCTGCGGCGCGGCACCAGGCGGTCGACCAGCAGCTCGAGCCGCCACAGCGGCGCCGAGGCCGCCAGCAGCAGGTGGCGGTGGGTGAAGACGCCGGTCTCGCGCACGTCGAGCAGGGCGATCTCCTCGCCGTCCGCGAGTGCTGACTTCAGGGCCTGCGGGGTGATCAGCGGATGGCGGATCAGCGCCGGCGGCGAGAAGGTACGGTAGCTGCCGCCGCCCTTGCCTTCGAACACCACGCGCGCGTGCAGCCGGTCGAGCGCCAGGCCGTAGAAATGAAGGTGCAGGCCGGGCTGGCCGCCGACCAGTTCGATGGTGTGCACGTCCTCCGGCGTGAGCGTGATGGCGGCGCCGGGCTTGACGTCGACCTGGCGCAGCGGCGTGAGGCGGTCGCGCGCCGGGTCGTCGGTCTTGTGGCGGGCGAACACTTCGTTGTGTTCGTTGCCGCTGATGCCGGCAATGATGGCCCAGGTGGTGTGGTCGTGCGGCGGCTGGGCCTTGCCCGGAAGGCCGGCGGACACATAGAGTGCGTAGTGGCCGTGCGCGTCCTCGGCCAGCCGGTACACCTGGGCCGGGTGCGCCGCGTCCACGGGAAAGTGCGCCGCCGGAAACAGGTCCTGCCGCAGGCCCAGGTGCACCAGCGCGTCGGCCACGGCGCGCAGCTGCTCGGGGCTGGCATCGCCGGGCTCGGGCAGCAGGCGCCGCGCCGTGTGGAGGAAGCCGGTGACGGCGGCGGCGCGGCGGCTCGCGACGTCGCTGCCGCTGAAGTCGAGGGGGACGGTGGTCTGGGTCATGGTGAACGGTACGGCTACGGTTGACGAAAAGGACGAAGGACAGGCAAGCCTAGGCGCGGGCCGGGCGCGCGGCAACGACGCAAACCGCATATCGATGCGCGCATTCCTTCGTTCACGCCGCGCGGCCCGGCACCTAGAGTCAGCCGCTCCTCCCACCATCTGCCCCGCGTTCCCATGCACAAGCACCCCATGCACAAGCTCCCCATGCACAAGCGCTTCTTCCTGCACACCATCGCGGCCGGGCTGGCCCTGGCGGCCCTTCATGCGCCGGCGGCCCGCGCCGACGAGGCCGACCACTTCCCGAGCAAGCCGGTGCGCATCGTCGTGCCGGTGGCGGCCGGCGGCAGCGCCGACAAGCTCACCCGCACGCTGGCCGACAAGCTGTCGCAGCTGTGGGGCCAGTCGGTGGTGGTGGAGAACATCGCCGGCGCCAGCGGCACCATCGGTGCGGCCAAGGTGGCCAAGGCGCCGGCCGACGGCTACACGCTGCTGCAGCAGGGCGAAGGCCTGACGCTCAACGCCATCCTGTTCCGCGACCTGCCCTACGACACACGCGCCTTCGCGCCGGTGATCAAGGCGGTGGTGAATCCGCAGATCCTGGTGGTGAACCCGGCCACCGGCATTCGCAGCTTCGGCGACTACCTTGCGCGTGCCAGGGCCCGGCCCGACAGCATCAGCCTGGGCCTGCCGGGCAACGGCGGCATCGCGCACGTCGCACATGAAATCATCTCGCAGGAAACCGGGGCACGGGTCAACTACATCCCTTATCCCGGCGGCGGCCCGGCCACCCTCGACGTGCTGGGCGGCCATACCGATGCCACCCTCATCACCCTTGCCGCCGTGACCGAATACGTGCGGTCGGGCAAGCTGCGGGCGCTGGCCGTTACCACCCCCTACCGCTCCCCCGCCCTGCCCGACGTGCCCACCATGGCGGAGGCCGGCCTGCCCGGGTTTTCGGTGGAAAGCTGGCAGGGCTACTTTGCGCCGGCAGGCACGCCTCAGGCGGTGGTCGACAAGATCAATCGCGACATCCAGACCGTGCTGAAGTCGCCCGAGGTGCGCTTCAAGCTGGAGGACATGGGCTTCAAGGTGGCGGGCGGCGGCCCGGCCGAGCTGGCGGCCAGCCTGCAGAACGAGCGGCCGAAGTACGCCCAGGCGATCAAGACCGCAGGCATTGCGTTGCGCTGACCTGCTGCCACTGAAGAGAACCGCCTTTCATCTGCCAGGCCTGCATGGCAGTCCTCACTCTCCAGGCCTGCATGGCAGTTCTCACTCTCCAGGCCCTGCATGGCAGTCCTCACTCTCCAGGCCTGCCATGTCTTACCCTGATGACTCGCAGCGATCTGGCTCCACTCTGCCGTAGTCATCGGACGGTGAAGTCCTACAGCTTTCGTGCGCGCAGTAGGCTAAATTCGCAGGCCATCCAATGGCCTCGCTTCCCCTCATTACCGCTGTCGTTTCCACCTACAACGCCGAGCGCTTTTTCGCAGGCTGCCTGCGCGATCTGCTGGGCCAGAGTGTGGCATCCGAGATGGAGATTCTGGTCATCGACAGCGGATCGCAGCAGGGCGAAGGCGCCATCTGTCAGGCGATGGGCAAGTTGCACCCGCAGATCCGCTACCTTCGCACCGAGCGTGAGCCGCTCTATGTGGCCTGGAACCGCGCCATCACGCTGGCACGCGGCAAGTACCTTACCAGCGCCAACACCGACGATCGCCACCATCCCGCTTTCATGGCGCGCATGGTGAAGGCGCTGGAGGCACGGCCCGACTGCGCGCTGGGCTATGCCGACCAACTGATCAGCCACACCGAGAACGAGACCTTCGAGACCTGCCTGGCGCGCGGTGCAAGGCGGCGGCGTTGGCCCGACTACACGCCGGAAGACCTGCTGCTGCGCTGCATTACCGGCTCGCAACCCGTGTGGCGCAGGTCGCTGCACGAGACACTCGGGGTGTTCGACACCCGCTACCGGATCGCGGCCGACTACGACATGTGGCTGCGTTTTGCGGCGGCGCATCCGTTGCTGCATGTGCCGGAGGCGCTGGGTGTCTTCTACGACGCGCCCGGCACGCTGTCGGGCGCCAGCAATCAGGTGGCGGTGAACCTGGAGACCATGGCCATTCAGAAGACCTATGTGCAGCATGCCCGCTGGCGCGACATTCCACGCATGCGCCAGCGGTTGGCGGCCGAACTGTTCGGCCGCGGCTACCAGCACATCGAACGCGACCATGACGTGCGCGCTGCGCAACCCTTCATCCGCGCCGCCTTGCACCTGCACCCCACCAGCCTGAGGTTCCTGAAAACCTACGCGTTGCGCTGTGTGTTCGGCATCGGTACGCGCACGCGCGGAGCCGCACCATGACATCACCCGACGTGACACCCGACACCCGGGGCGCTTCCCGCGAGGACGTGGTGGTCTCGGCCATTGTCTCGACCTACCAGGCCGAGCGCTTCATGCAGGGCTGCCTCGAAGACCTGCTGCGGCAGACCATCGCCGACCGGATGGAGATCATCGTGATCGACAGCGCGTCGCCGCAGGACGAGGGCCGCATCGTCAAGGCGTTCCAGCAGCGCCATCCGAACATCGTGTACCTGCGCACCGAACAGCGCGAGGGCCTCTACACGGCGTGGAACCGCGCCGTGGCCATGGCGCGCGGCCGGTATCTCACCAACGCCAACACGGACGACCGGCATCATCCCGAATCATTCGCCAGGCTGGCGGCGGTGCT
>JAQGNA010000052.1 GCA_028292075.1 Rhodoferax sp.
GGGCTTTTGAGTTGATGCACGGCCTGGGCGAGCGAACCGCCCTCACCGCCGTGCCATTGAAGGACGCCTGGGCGCGCCGCCGCATCGACCTCGTGGCCCGCGATTTCTCGACCCTGCCGGTGACCGCGCGGCTGCTCGTCGACCACCTGTCCGCGCCCGTTTCCACTGCCGCCGCCGCTGCGACGGCGGCCTAAAATCTGAAATCCCCTAAGGAAGAACATGGCACGCACGCTCTACGACAAGATCTGGGACGAACACGTCGTCCATACCGAGGAAGACGGCACCGCCGTCCTCTACATCGACCGCCATCTGGTGCATGAAGTGACCAGCCCGCAGTCGTTCGAAGGCCTGCGCCAAGCCGGCCGCAATGTGTGGCGCATCAGCTCGATCGTGGCCACCGCCGACCACAACACACCCACCACCGGCTGGGAGCTGGGCTACGACGGCATTACCGACCCCATCAGCAAGGAACAGATCACCACGCTGGACAGCAACATGGCCGAATACGGCTCGGCTGCGTACTTTCCGTTCTTGTCCAAGCGGCAAGGCATCGTGCACGTCATCGGCCCCGAGAACGGCGCCACGCTGCCGGGCATGACCGTCGTCTGCGGCGACTCGCACACTTCCACGCACGGCGCATTTGGCGCGCTGGCGCATGGCATTGGCACCAGCGAGGTCGAGCACGTCATGGCCACCCAGACCCTGCTGGCCAAGAAGGCCAGGAACAAGCTGGTCAAGGTGGAAGGCACGCTGCCCAAGGGCTGCAGCGGCAAGGACATCGTGCTGGCGATCATCGGCAAGATCGGGACGGCGGGCGGCACCGGCTACACCATCGAGTTCGCCGGCTCGGCCATCCGCGCGCTCAGCATGGAAGGCCGCATGACCGTCTGCAACATGGCCATCGAAGGTGGCGCACGCGCCGGCCTGGTGGCGGTGGACGAGAAGACGATCGACTACGTGAAAGGCCGCCTGCTCTCGCCCAAAGGTGCCGAATGGGACCAGGCCGTCACCTACTGGAAGACGCTGCAGAGCGACCCCGGAGCGCATTTCGACGCCGTGGTCGAGCTGGACGCCAGCCAGATCCAGCCGCAAGTCACCTGGGGCACGTCGCCCGAGATGGTGCTTGGCGTGGACGGGCGCGTGCCAGACCCGGAAAAGGAAAAAGACGCCAACAAGCGGGGCGCCATCGAACGCGCCTTGACGTACATGAACCTCGAGCCGGGCAAGCCGCTGAACGACATCTTCGTCGACAAGGTGTTCATCGGCTCCTGCACCAACAGCCGCATCGAGGACATGCGCGAAGCCGCGGCCATGGTCAAGAAGCTCGGCCAGAAAGTGGCGAAGAACATCAAGCTGGCGATGGTGGTGCCGGGCTCCGGCCTGGTGAAGGAACAGGCGGAACGCGAAGGACTGGACGTGATCTTCAAGGCCGCCGGCTTTGAATGGCGGGAGCCGGGCTGCTCCATGTGCCTGGCGATGAACGCTGACAAGCTCGAGCCCGGCGAACGCTGCGCCTCGACCAGCAACCGCAACTTCGAGGGCCGGCAGGGCGCTGGCGGGCGCACGCACCTGGTCAGCCCCGCCATGGCGGCCGCAGCAGCAGTCCACGGCCATTTTGTCGACATCCGCCAATTCTCTTGAGGACACACACCATGCAGAAATTCACCGTGCACAAGGGCCTCGTGGCGCCGATGGACCGCGAGAACGTCGACACCGACGCCATCATCCCAAAGCAATTCCTCAAGTCGATCCGCAAGACCGGCTTCGGCCCGAACCTGTTCGACGAGTGGCGCTACCTCGATGCAGGCTTTCCCGGCCAGGACCCGACCACCCGCCGCCCCAACCCCGACTTCGTTCTGAACCAGCCCCGCTATGCCGGCGCCTCGGTGCTGCTGGCCCGCAAGAACTTCGGCTGCGGCTCGTCGCGCGAGCATGCGCCCTGGGCGCTCGACCAGTATGGATTTCGGACCATCATCGCGCCGAGCTATGCCGACATCTTCTTCAACAACAGCTTCAAGAACGGCCTGCTGCCCATCGTTTTGCCCGAAGCGCAGGTCGCCGAATTGTTCGACGCCTGCTTCGCCTTCCCGGGCTATAGCCTGACCATCGATCTGGAGCGCCAGGTGGTGATCAAGCCGCAGGGCGAAGAGCTGCCGTTCGAAGTGCAGGCGTTCCGCAAATACTGCCTGCTGAACGGCTTCGACGACATCGGCCTGACGCTGCTCAAGTCCGACAAGATCAAGGCCTTCGAGGCCGAGCGGCTGGCCCAGAAGCCGTGGCTCGCGCACACCTCGCTGGCCTGAACTGCGGTCCATCCCGATCACTCAAAATCACCAAGGAAAACAATGAAGATTGCAGTCTTGCCCGGCGACGGCATCGGCACCGAAATCGTGGCCGAGGCCATCCGTGTTCTGAACGTCCTCGATCTCCCGTTCGAAATGGAATCCGCCCTGGTCGGTGGTGCCGCCTACGAGGCCCATGGCCATCCGCTGCCCGAGGCCACACTGAAGCTCGCCAAGGAAGCCGACGCGGTGCTGTTCGGCGCTGTGGGCGACTGGAAGTACGACAAGCTCGAGCGCCAGTTCCGGCCGGAGCAAGCCATCCTGGGCCTGCGCAAGAACCTCGGCCTGTTTGCCAACTTCCGCCCGGCCATCTGCTATGAGCAACTGGTGAACGCGTCGAGCCTCAAGCCTGAACTCGTGGCGGGCCTGGACATCCTGATCATCCGCGAACTGACCGGAGACATCTACTTCGGCCAGCCGCGCGGCCGCCGCATCTCGCCCGACGGTCACTTTCCCGGTGCCGAAGAAGCCTTCGACACCATGCGCTACAGCCGCCCCGAGATCGAGCGCATCGCCCACGTCGCCTTCCAGGCGGCCCGCAAGCGTGACAAACGGGTCACCAGTGTGGACAAGGCCAACGTGCTCGAGACCTTCCAGTTCTGGAAAGACGTGGTGACTGAAGTCGGCCAGCAATACCCCGACGTGGCCCTCGACCACATGTACGTTGACAACGCCGCCATGCAGCTGGTCAAGGCGCCGAAGAAGTTCGACGTCATCGTCACCGGCAACATGTTCGGCGACATCCTGAGCGACGCCGCGGCCATGCTCACCGGCTCCATCGGCATGCTGCCGTCGGCATCGCTCAATGCCAGCAACCAGGGCCTGTACGAGCCGAGCCATGGCAGCGCACCCGACATCGCCGGCCAGGGCATCGCCAATCCATTGGCTACAATACTGTCCGCTGCCATGATGCTCCGTTTCTCACTCAATCAAGCCGAAGCTGCCGACCGTATCGAGTCGGCGGTCAAGCACGTGCTCGCCTCCGGGCTGCGCACGTCGGACATCTATTCGGCCGGCACGACCAAGGTGAGCACGCGCGAAATGGGCGACGCCGTCGTCGCGGCCATTACCAAGACCACCAAAGGCTGATCCAGCCCGGTTCGTCACGCCCCTCCCGGCCCGACGAGCCGGGCTTCAAAAGATTCTGTTTTCCATTTTTGAAGTTCCATCGTTGAAAGGGCAATGTGATGAAAGTAGGCAATCTCGTGGGGTTGGTTGGATGGCGCGGCATGGTCGGCTCGGTGCTGATCGACCGCATGCAGGCCGAAGGTGACTTCGAGCTCATCGAACCCATCTTCTTCTCCACCTCCAACGCCGGCGGCAAGGCCCCGGCGCAGGCGAAGAACGAAACGAAGCTGCAGGACGCGTTCGACGTGAACGCGCTCAAGCGCTGCGACGTCATCATCACCGCCCAGGGCGGCGACTACACCGCCGAGATCTACCCCAAGCTGCGCGCCGCCGGCTGGAACGGCCATTGGATCGACGCCGCTTCCACGCTCCGCATGAAGGACGACGCCATCATCGTGCTCGACCCGGTGAACCTGCCCGTCATCCAGAAGGCCCTTGCCAACGGTGGCAAGAACTGGATCGGCGGCAACTGCACCGTGAGCTGCATGCTGATGGGTGTGGGCGCGCTGTACAAGGCGGGCCTGGTCGAGTGGATGACGTCGATGACGTACCAGGCTGCTTCAGGTGGTGGCGCCCAGCACATGCGCGAACTGCTCACGCAGTTCGGCACGATCAACGGCGAGGTGCGGGCCCTGCTCGACGATCCGAAGTCCGCCATTCTCGAAATTGACCGCAAGGTGCTGGCCAGGCAGCAGTCGCTCTCCGCCGCCGAGACGGCCAATTTTGGCGTGCCGCTGGGTGGCAGCCTGATTCCCTGGATCGACAAGGATCTGGGCATCGGCAAGTCGAATGAAGACGACGACTGGGGCGTGTCCAAGGAAGAATGGAAGGGCGGCGCCGAAACCAACAAAATTCTGGGCCAGGGCGCGGCGTTCGGTACGGCCACAACCCCCGTCGACGGCTTCTGCGTGCGGGTTGGCGCCATGCGGTGCCACAGCCAGGCACTCACTTTCAAGCTCAAGAAAGACGTGCCAGCCGCCGATATCGAAGCCATGATTGCCGCCGACAACGCCTGGGTGAAGGTGGTGCCCAACACACGCGAAGCCACGGTGAAAGACCTGACGCCGGTTGCCGTGACCGGCACGCTGGGCATTCCGGTGGGCCGCATCCGCAAGCTGGCCATGGGGCCGGAATATGTGGGCGCGTTCACCATTGGCGACCAGTTGCTGTGGGGTGCCGCCGAGCCGTTGCGCCGCATGCTGCGCATCTTACTTGACGCGCCGCGCTGACCACCCAAACCTGCTTCGGCCGCTCGGCCGTTGCAGGCGGGCAACGTGCAACACGCTGTAACAGGCGTGCATTTGTAACCTGCGAAAGTTAAAACCAGCCTTAGCTTGTCAGCGTAAAACATTGATGCTAAGGTACTTTTTCCGATTTTGTGCCGAGCCGCCTGTCCGAATGATGAAACAAAATATGCCAGTCGATCCAGCCCCAACCGCATCTGGTTTGACGGCAAGTTTGTCCGGATGGAAGGCGACGGCCACTGCGCTGGCGGTTGCCACCGCACTGGCATTCCCGGCCGGTGATGCCCTGGCGCTGTCGCTCGGCCGCATTACCGTGCTGTCAGCCCTGGGTGAACCGCTCCGCGCCGAGATCGAACTACCCGAGTTGAGCGATGCCGAGGCCAGCACCCTGCGCACCGAAGTTGCCCCGCTCGAGGCGTTTCGCGCCGCCGGGCTCGACTACAGCCCGGCATTGAGCAATGTGCGCATCCAGCTTCAGCGGCGGCCCAATGGCCGGTCTGTGCTGCGCGTCAACAGCGACACGGTGGTCAACGACCCCTTCATCGACCTGATCCTCCAGGCCACCTGGTCTTCCGGGCGTGTCGTACGCGACTACACCATCCTGCTCGACCCGCCAGCCCTGCGCCAGCCGCCGCCCTCCGTGGCCGTGGCCCCTCAAATCACCGCTCCACCGGCGCCCGCAACACGCCCCACGCCGCCCGTGGCCGCAACCCGCCCTGCGGCGCCACCGGCCGCCGTCGCCACACCGCCGGCCAGCCCCGCACCGACACCTGCACCAACACCCGCGCCCGCGCCTGCACCGGCACCGGCATTGGCGCAATCATCCCCGCGGGCGGTGCCCGCGCGTCCCGCACCAGCGCCTGCTCCCCAGGCCGCTGCGACGCCCGCCGCGGCTGGCGATCAGCAGGTGGTGGTCCGGCCCGGAGACACTGCCAGCCGCATCGCCGCGGCGAACAAGCCTGCCAGCGTTTCGCTCGACCAGATGCTGGTTGCGATGCTGCGCAGCAACCCCGACGCCTTTGTCCGAGGCAACGTGAACCGCATGAAGGCGGGTGCCGTGCTCGACGTGCCGAGTGCCGGCCAGGCCAACGCCACCACGCCTGGCGAGGCGTCGCAAATCATCACCGCGCAAAGCCGCGACTTCAATGCCTTCCGCAACCGCCTGGCCGGCAGCGTGCCAGACGCCCAGGTGGCCGGCGCCGACCGCAGTGCCAGCGGCCGGGTTCAGGCCCAGCTGGACGACAAGCGCAGCGGCAACGCGGCACCCGACAAGCTCACGCTGTCCAAGGGAGCGCTGAAGAACCAGGAAGCCGAGGAACGCATCGCCCGCGAAAAGGCCGCACGTGATGCAGCCGACCGGGTCGCCGAGTTGTCGAAGAACATCAACGATCTCAACAAGCTCGGCGTGGCGAGCGCCAATGCACCGGCGCCAGCCACCGCACCGGCCCCAGCGACGGCACCAAGCCCATCGCCTGCACCCGCCGCATCTCCGAACCCGTCAACTGGCGCGGCGCCCACGATCGCCGTGCCAGTACCGACGACCACGCCGGCAGTGGCGGCAGCTGCATCGGCCCCGGCCGCCCCGGCGTCCGCTGCCCCCGCCGCCGCCATAGACGCGGCGCCACCGGCATCAGCCTCCGCCCCAAAGCCTGCCGCGCCTGCCCCTGCGGTCGCCCCGGCAGATGCCGGCGACAGCTGGATGGACGGTCTGCGCGACAACCCGATCCTGCCCTTCGCCGCGGCGGGCCTGGTGGCCTTGCTGGCCGCCTTTGGCGTGTACCGCGCCCGGGAACGCAAGAAGGCAGCCGAGCTCGACAGCGCCTTCCTTGAAAGCCGCCTGCAGCCTGACTCCTTCTTCGGCGCCAGCGGTGGCCAGCAGGTCGACACCTCCGATGACGCCAACGGCCCGGCCTCGTCGATGTCGTATTCACCCAGCCAGCTCGACGCCGCTGGCGACGTCGACCCCGTGGCCGAGGCCGATGTCTACCTGGCCTATGGCCGCGATCTGCAGGCCGAGGAGATCCTCAAGGAAGCGCTCCGCAGCACGCCGACCCGCGTCGCCATCCACACCAAGCTGCTCGAAATCTATGCCAAGCGCCGCGACCTTGCGTCGTTCGGCCCGCTGGCGGCCAACGCCTACGAGCTGACGGAAGGCGAAGGCCAGGACTGGAATCGCATCGCCCAGCTGGGCCGCGAACT
>JAQGNA010000066.1 GCA_028292075.1 Rhodoferax sp.
GAATGGCTCGAGGTCAGCCCCTCTGGCACGGACAGGCTGGCCTCGGCCTCGATGGTCAGTGTTTCCGCCTCGACTTGCAGGTGCAGCTTGTCCCTGCTGACGCCGGGCAGGTCGGCAAAGAGGGTGATGCCGCCCGCGTCTTCGATCACGTCCACCGGCGGTGTGAGTGCCGCGTCGCTGTAGCGCGAAGCCGGTCCGCTGTGTCCGCTGTGTCCGCCTTGTCTGTTTTCTTGGTTCTGCCTGCTTTGCCCGTTGGGCTCGGTCGGCTGGTTCCGGGTCTGGAGATCGTTCTTCATTTCAGTGCTCCTTCGTTCGAATATTTCGTGGTTGGCTGGTGATGCGAAGCTCACTGGATTTCGATGCGGCGCGGCTGTGACGAAGCCCGCCGCTGGACGGTGATCTGCAGTACGCCGTCGCGGAGCTTTGCATCGACCGCTGCGGGGTCGGCATCGTCGGGCAAGGTCACGACCCGCCGGAAGCGGCCGCTGAAGCGCTCGTTGATGTGCACGGACGCTTTCTGATCAGGATGCGGCAGGTCGGACTTGCGTTCCCCGGCGATGGTCAGCACACCCCGTTCGAGATGCACCTCGAGGGTTGACGGTTCGACGCCCGGCGCGAAGGCGAAGATTTCGTGGGCCTGCGGCGTGCCGCCGACGTTCAGCGCCGGAAATCCGTTGCGGGCAAAGCCGCGGATGGCGGGGGACGGATCGAGAGCCTGCTGCATCTCGCGTTGCAGGCGGTCCATTTCGGCGAACATGTCGCGCGGAAAAAGAGATCGGTACATGGCGAACACTCCCAATAATGATTGGAGCGCTGAAGCCGTCTCCAGCGCTTCCAAGCCGAAATTAAGAGTGCCGCCGCTGATTTCAAGAGCCTTTTTTCACGGGGCTATATAGGCCTTTGCTTGGACGCTAGTCGGCCTTTGTCCGGCAGTGTCCGGCCCGTGGTCGCACCCCGCCGTGCTATGGCGCGGGGCGGCTGTCGCCGGCTCAGGCGACTTCGAGCTGGTCCGTCTGTTCGGCCATCAGTTCAGCCTTGCGCGCTTCGAGTTGGTCGCGCATGGCAACCAGATCGAGCTTGCGGGCGGCGCGGGCCTTGACGAACATCTCGTTGCGCTCTTCCTTGACATGGTGGTCGATGTACTCTCCCAGCACCTTCACCTTGGCGTCGAACTTGCCATCCTCGTCGGAACGGCTTTCGATCTGGGCGATCAGGTCCTTGGCGGTCTGGTGCTCCACTTCGGCTTCGTCGATCAGGTCGACCTCGGGCAGCGCGGCGCGCAGTGCGGGGTAAAAGATCTCTTCCTCGATTTGCGCATGCACTGTGAGCTGCTGGCAGATCTCGATTGCGATCTCCTCTTTGCGCGTGGCGGCTTTTTTCGAGCGTGAGCCGGTCAATTCCTCGTATTCCTTGAACAGCTTCTTGACAGCCTTGTGGTCGGCATCGAGCAGGTCGCAGGCGTCTTTCTGGCGGGTGGTGGTGGCCATTGGGGTTCTCCATCGTGGTTTGTAAGAACCCTTATTTCATGCAAGCCGGCTTGACCCGGCTGTAGGCGCAGCACCTGTCGTTCGGTGAGACGTCACACGGGTCGAGGCGCCGCTTGCGGCGGACACGCTCCACGTGAGTCGCCTCTTCGTTCCAAGACACTGTCGCCTGCCCTGGTCGCACCGGACGGGCCGCCGCGGCCGGGTTGTGGCTCACTTCGGCGGGTCGCCCGGTTCGACGTTCGACTTGCTGGAGGGATCGCCCCGCAGGAAGAAAGGCACCGAGTCGTCCCGTTTGCTGGATTCGACGTCGGCCCGTTTCTCCTGCAACCGCTCATGCGGCGCGGGGCCGGTGTTCGGTTCGCCGGTTGCAGACTTTCCGCCGGCGAACTTTTCACCGGCGCCGATGTTGTCGACACCGGCGTCGGTCGTCGAACGGGTGCCGTCTCCACTTCGGTTGATGGCAGTGCTCATGTCGGGTTCCTTTCGTTTGAATGACGTCGAGGAAATTTTGGCGGCTTGACACGTCGGGGGTGTAGGCCTTTTGCCCGTCCGAGCGCAAGACCTCGTGGCGCGGACGCTGCCCGGTGAGGCGGATGCCAAGCGCCTTGTTCGTGCAGGAACGGAGAAAGGCAGGAGTGAGAGGAGAAAGGTGAATTGACAGGCGAGAAGAAGAAAAATCTACCGCAAGTCTTGCCGCGCGCAAACAGCCATTTCAAGCATCGAGAAACGGCCTTGCAGGACGGGCCCACACCCGGCAATCGGGCACACCAGTTGCCGCCTCAGGGCACCGGTTTCCGGTATCCCTCTGACCACTTTAAAGGACTTCACAGCATGGCAACCAACCAAGGCAACCAGGACGGCAACAAACGCAGCGGCACGTCGAACCGCGGCTTCGCATCGATGGACCCCGCCAAGCAGCGCGAGATCGCCAGCCTCGGCGGACGCGCCGCCCATGCCAGCGGCAACGCGCACGAGTTCACCTCCGAAGAGGCGCGCGCGGCTGGCTCCAAGAGCCACGGCGGCAATCGTGCCAAACAAGGCGGCCGCGGCAACGAATCCGGCGGTAACAGCGGCGGCGACAAGGGCTGATCCGTCCAACGGTCGGTCCTTCCTCTCGCCGCCGGCAACGCGGCGAACTCCGGAGGGCGTGGCAGTCCTGCCGCGCCTTTTCCACTGTGTGGGTGCTTCGGCGCCTCATCCATCTTCGCAAAAGGAACACCATGAAAGCCAAGACGTTGCAGGACCTGTTCGTTCATTCTCTCTCCGACATCTACAGCGCGGAGAAGCAGTTGACCAAGGCGCTGCCGCTGATGAGCCGCGCCGCCACGGACGACAAGCTGCGGGAGATCTTCACCAGCCACCTGGAGGAGACGCAGCACCAGATCGAGCGCATCGACCAGGTCGTCGAGGCGGCGGGGCTGCGCCTGAAGCGCATCAAGTGCGCCGCGATGGAGGGACTGGTCGAGGAGGGCAAGGAAGTGATCGACGAGATCTCGAGCGGCCCGGTGCTCGATGCCGCCCTCGTGGGTGCCGCGCAGAAGGTGGAGCACTACGAGATCGCCAGCTACGGCACCCTGCTGGCACTGGCCAAGCAGCTGAACCAGCCCTGGTTGAGCCAGGTCACGACGCTGCTGCAGGAGACGCTTGAAGAAGAGAAGCAGGCCGACCAGAAGCTGACCGCCGTGGCGGAAGGCGGCATCAACCAGGCTGCCGAAGAGGCCTCGCCAGCCTGAGCGCAACACAAGCGGGCGGCGGCGCGCGGGGCCTTGCCCGGCTTGCCGGCTGCCCAAGGTGGAGCTGCGGAGGCGCCACCGGCCCTGGCCCGGCCCGATCAACGCACGATCAACGCACGATCAACGCACGATCATGGTGTGGTGAAAGGCATGGTGAAGGGCACGGTGAAGGGGGGCCGGCGTTACACTGCGGCGAACTTTTCTTCGCGTCAACCGGAGCGGCCGCGCGCGAGCAACCAACCGGACTTCAGCGTGCCATCTCCCCCTCCACCGGCCCCCGAATCGCATGTGGAGAGCCGAGGCCTGCGGCCGAGCACGCTGGACTTTCCGGTCGTGGGGATGGGCTCCTCCGCCGGTGGCCTGGCAGCGATGCAAACCTTTTTCGGCCAGATGGCGCCGGAGTCCGGCATGGCCTTCGTGGTGATCATGCACTTGTCGCCGCTGCACGAGAGCAATGCGGCGGAAATCCTGCAGCGCACGACGCGCATGCCGGTGGTGCAGGTGCACGACCAGGTGGCGATCCAGCGTGACCACGTCTACATCATTCCTCCGAACAGCAATCTGGCGATGGACGATGGCCATTTGCACGTCACCGCCGCCGACCGTGCCGCCGGGGCGCCACCCGTCGCCATCGACCTGTTCTTTCGCACGCTGGCCGACGTGCATGGCGACCGCAGCGTCTGCATCGTGCTGTCGGGCACCGGCAGCGACGGTGCGGTAGGCCTGACCCGGGTCAAGGAGGTCGGCGGCATCACCATGGCGCAGAGCCCTGAGGATGCCGAGCACGCCGGCATGCCCCGCGCCGCGATCGCAACTGGCATGGTCGACATCGTGCTGCCTGTGGCGCAGATGCCGCAGCGCCTTGGAGATCTGTGGCGCAACGTCCAGCAGATCCGCATGCCTCCTGTGGTGCGAGCGGGCCAGAGCGGGCAGGACGACGAGGAGCCTTCCCCTGCGAGCCAACGCATCGAGACAGCGCTGGCCGACGTCATGACCTTGCTACGCCTGCACACGCGCCACGACTTCCGGCACTACAAGCGTGCAACGGTGTTGCGCCGCATCGAGCGTCGGCTGCAGGTCAACGGTGTGTCCGACCTCGCCCAGTACCGCGACTTCATCAACGACAACCCCGGAGAAACCGCGCTGCTTCTGCAGGACCTGCTCATCAGCGTGACAAATTTCTTTCGCGACCCGGAAGCTTTCAGCGCACTCGAGCGCGATGTGATTCCGACGCTGTTCCGTGACCGCCGCAGCGACGCGCCGGTGCGGGTCTGGGTGGCCGGCTGCGCCACCGGAGAAGAGGCTTATTCGCTCGCGATCCTGCTGCGCGAAGAGGCCGACCGGACGGTGAACGCCCCCGACTTCCAGATCTTCGCCACCGACATCGACGAGCGCGCCATCGCCACCGCCCGGGCCGGCATCTATCCCGCGGCCATTGCCGCCGATCTCACTCCGAGCCGCTTGCGCCAATTTTTCGTGAAGGAGGGCGACGGCTACCGCGTGGTCAAGGCGGTGCGAGAAAAAGTGCTGTTCGCCGCACACAACGTGCTGCGCGATCCGCCGTTCTCGCGGCTCGACCTCGTGTGTTGCCGCAACCTGCTGATCTACCTGGAGCGGCGCGCGCAGGGCGGTATTCTCGACATGTTCCGCTTTGCGCTGCGGCACGACGGGCTGCTGTTTCTGGGGGTGTCCGAATCGGCCGACGCCTCGCGCGAGGCGTTTTCGGCGGTTGACAAGAAGCACCGCATCTTCAGGGCGACGCCCGGCAACGTGTCCGCCCGCGGCTTGCCCACGTTGACCACCACGGCGGCGGAGCGCCATCGCGCGCCGGCGGCTGCTGCGCCGGTCGAACGGAGGACGTCATCGAACGCCGATATCCATCGCCGGTCTCTCGAGCAGTTGTTGCCGCCCAGCGTGCTGATCGACGCCAGGCTGAACATCCTGCACCTGTCGGACGGCGCTGGGCGCTTCATGGAGCATGCCGGCGGCGTGCCGTCGCACAACCTGCTGTCCAACGTCAGCCCCGAGCTGCGCCTCGAACTGCGCACGGCGCTTTATGCGGCGGCCCAGTCGCATGCCAGCGTGGATGTGCGCAATGTCCGGATCGAAAGGGGCGGCCAGGCGCGCGAGGTGCATCTGTCCGTGCGGCCCTTCAAGTCGGAGGACGGCACCGAGCTGGCGCTGGTGGTGTTCGAGGAGCTTCCGGTCACGGCGATCATCGAGGACGCCCTGCCGCCCGATGAAGCCACCCGGAACGTGATGGCCCAGCTCGAACAGGAGAACCGGCAGATCAAGGAACACCTGCAGGAGACGGTGGAGCGCTCAGAGGCGTCGACCGAGGAGTTGAAGGCTTCCAACGAGGAGTTGCAGGCCATCAATGAGGAGCTGCGCTCCGCCACCGAGGAACTGGAGACCAGCAAGGAAGAACTGCAGTCGACCAACGAGGAGCTGACCACCGTCAACTACGAGCTGAAGATGAAGGTTGAAGAGACCGGGCTCATCAACGACGACCTGCATAACCTGATTGCCACGACCGACATCGCCACGATCTTCGTGGACCGGGGCTTGCAGATCAAGCGCTTCACTCCGCAGGCGGCCATGCTGTTCAACCTGATCGCCACCGACATCGGCCGGCCGCTGCTCGACATCACCCACAAGCTCGATTACCCGACACTCGGTGCCGACGCCCAGATGGCTTTCGAGGTGTTGCGCCCGGTGGAGCGTTCGGTGCGCGCCACGGACGGGCGGCACTTTCTGGCGCGCTTCCTGCCGTACCGCACCGGCGAGGACAAGATCATCGGCGCGGTGCTCAATTTTGTCGACGTGACGGCGCTGCACGCGGCTGAAGAGAAGGTCCGGCAGAACGAGAAGCGGCTGCGGCTCGCGGCCGAGGCCACGCGCGACTTCGCCATCATCACGCTCGATGACACCGGCCTGGTCACTGGCTGGAACGCGGGTGCCACGCGCCTTTTCCAATGGACCGAGGGCGAGATTTTGGGCCAGCCGGTGTCGACCATCTTCACCGAGGAAGACGTTGCCGGCGGGGTGCACATTTCGGGGATGCGGACCGCCCGCGAGTTTGGCCGGGTGGAGGACGAGCGCTGGCACCGCCGCAAGGACGGCAGCCTGTTCTATTGCAGCGGCGTGACCACCCGCATGGACTACGATGGCGACCTCGGCTTCGCGAAGTTCGCCCGCGACATGACGGAGAACAAGCGGATGGCCGTCGCACAGGAACAGTTGCTGGACGAAGAACAGAAAGTACGGCAGCAGGTGCAGGCCGCCAGCAGCCTGAAGGACGAGTTTCTGGCCGTCATGTCGCACGAGCTGAAGCATCCGCTGAACCTGATCTACGTGAACGCCGAGCTGCTCATGCGGCTGCCCGAAGCGCGGCAGCTGGGCGCCGTGACGCGGGCCGGTGCGGCGATCCGGCGGGCGGCGGACAGCCAGTCGAAGATCATCGACGACCTGCTCGACCTGTCTCGGGTGCGCACCGGCAAGATGGCGCTGCACACCGCCGATCTGGCGCTGAACGACCCGGTGATGTCCATCGTGGAGGCGGCCCGGTCCGATGCCGAGGCACGCGGCGTGGCCCTGGCGCTGGAGGGCGTCGACCAACCGTTGACCGTGCTGGCGGACCGCGTTCGCATCGAGCAGGTGGTGTGGAATCTGCTCAGCAACGCCATCAAGTTCACGCCGTTCGGCGGACGCGTCGACGTGGCGCTCAGGCCCGACCCCAACGGGCATCATGCCTGCCTGACGGTGCAGGACACGGGACGCGGAATCGACCCGGTGTTCCTGCCGCAGATCTTCGAGATGTTCAGCCAGGAAGGGCTTGCCAGCGGCCCCGGCGGCCGTGGGCTCGGCATCGGCCTGGCACTGGTTCGCGAGCTCGTGGCGGCTCACGGCGGCGAGGTCGCCGCGGAATCGAAAGGCCTCGGCCACGGTGCCTGCTTTACCGTTCGCCTGCCCCTGATAGGCACCGCGCCACAGGGGTCGGGATGGCCCGCGACCGCCGGAGCGCCAAGCCCGCTGCTGGAGACGCGCGTGCTCCTGGTCGACGATTCACCGGAAACTCTGGAACTCTTCGCCGAGTTGCTGCAGCTCGAGGGCGCCAGAGTGCACAGTGTAGGCAGCGGCGTGGAGGCGCTGGAGGCGCTCCGCAGCGGGCCGTTCGATCTTCTGATCTCCGACCTCGGCATGCCCGACATGACCGGCTACGAACTGCTGACGGCGCTGCGAGAGTCCACTTCGCCCAACCGGGCGGTGTTTGCCATTGCCCTGAGCGGGTACAGCCGCGAGGCCGACATCGACAAGGCAATGCGCGCGGGCTTTCAGCTTCACCTTTCAAAACCGACGTCTGTCGACGACGTCAAGCGCGCCTTGCAGGCCGCACCCGACTGGCGCACCCGTTCCTCGACCACGCCCTGAGGCGGGCCGAGCGTTGGTCTCGGGCGGGCCTGGTGCAGCCCGCTGTGGGTCAGCGCGTCTGGGCGCTCTGATGGGTGCGCACGACGCCCTCGCCCTTGCGGGTGAGCAGCAGCACCGTCGCGAACGGCCGTGGGGCGCCAACGGGCGACATCACTGCCAGCACATGCCCGCTGGCCTCGAGCAGGCGCACCAGGTCCACATCCGTTTGTTTTTCGAACCGGGCTGGCAGTGGTTGTTTGGCCAAGGCACTCAGAAAGTCGCTACACACTAGCTTCTCCGTTTTTTCGGTAAGGAAATGCGGCAATCGGTGTTCCCGGTAGAGTATTTGGCAGGCTCCACGGCGCTTTTGTGTCGGAAAAATTGACGTTTGGATACTCCAGTCGCGGTGAAAAAAGCCTGAAACCTTTGATTTTCCTCAAGATTTTTAACCTGGCCCGCAGCTTGCTTAATGTGACGCAGTGGTTAGTAAATTGAAACAATAGAGGTCAACATGAACAAAGCAATCTTGAGCGCGGTCATTGCCGCAGTCGCCGTAGCCGCATCCTTCTCGGCCCAGGCCGTGACGGTGAGCTACGACTCCACCAACACCAACGTGGCTGGCGGCGACTTCTCCGGCAAAACCAGCTACCTGCTGCCTGCCAGCAACGTTGCCAACAACACGACGCTGTTCGTCGAGACCTTCGGTGCCCGCAACGGCGGTGCCAATACACAGGGTTGCGGCCTCGACAGCCCGTCCTCCCTGGTCAGCCTGACCGGTGGGACCTATGACTTCCGCATCGGCAGCATTCAAAACGTGGCCGCCGCACCTTCCGGCGATGCCGGCTGCTATGCCTACGGCCCCACCGCCGGCGGTAAGCTGCCTGACGTGGTCAAGGTCGACTACACGAACCTGCTGACCTTTGCCAAGGCCACGAGCCTGAACTACCTGGGCCTGTACTACGGTTCGATCGACACGTACAACAGCCTGACGTTCTACAACGCCGCCGGCGGCGTCATCACCACCGTGACCGGCCAAAGCCTGATCAACCAGTTCAACGGCACCTCCGGCGACCAGCAAGCCACCTCGTCGAACATCTACGTGAACCTGTTCTTCTCGCCAGCCGAGCAGTTCACCAGCTTCTCGTTCACCACCACTCAAGTGGCTTTCGAGATGGACAACCTGGTGGTCGGCGTGAACGTGCCAAGCCGCGTGCCAGAGCCAGCTTCGATCGCCCTGCTGGGCCTGGGCCTGGCCGCACTCGGCGTGACCCGCCGCCGCAAGTCGAAGGTCTGAGCCTTCTGAAGCCCGCCACCTCACGGTGGCAGGTCATCGACCGATGAACCAGCATGGCGCGAGCCCTGCGGGTTTTTTAATGAGGTCGCGACCGATCCGGCAGCCTATTCCGCCTTGATGTTGGCGCTCTTGGCGAGCTGGGTGTAGCGCGCCGCATCGGCCTTGATCAGCTGCGCCAGATCCTTGCCGCTGCCCTTGAAGGGTTCAACCCCGGCATTCGACAGGTTCGACACCACGCCAGGGTCGGCCAATATTTTCGACACATCGGCGAACAGCTTGCTCACCACTTCGGGCGGCAGCTTGGCCGGGCCCATCAGCGCGTACCAGATCGAGAAGTCGAAGGGCTTCAGGCCCTGCTCCTCGAAGGTGGCGGCGTCGGGCATCAGGCTGTAGCGGTGGCTGGTCGACACGCCCACCACCTTCAGCCGGCCGTTCTTGGCATACGGCGCCACCAGGTTGGCGCTGACGATGGCCAGCGGGATCTGGCCGCCCAGCACGTCGGTCACGGCGGGTGCGCAGCCCTTGTAGCCGGCATGCGCGGCGGCCACGCCGGTCTTCTGCTTGATCAGTTCCATGACGAAGTGCTGCGGCGTGCCGATGCCGCAGGAGCCGTAGGTGAGGCCATCGGGCTTCGCCTGCGCCGCGGCTACCAGTTCCTTCACATTGCCCACATTGACCGAAGGATGGGCCGCCAGAGCGATCGGCGTGACGCCCAGCAGCATGATCGGCGTGAGGTCCTTGTCGGGGTCGTAGGGCAGCTTGCCCATGACGCCGAGGTTGGTCACCATGGTGCTGTTCTGCAGCAGCAGGGTATAGCCGTCGGCGGGGGCGCGCACGACCTCCTGGCTGCCGATGTTGCCCGAGGCGCCGGCCTTGTTGTCCACCACCACGCCCTGGCCCCAGACCTGCTGCAGGCCCGCGCCGATCTGGCGCGCCAGAATGTCGGAGCCGCCGCCGGTCGCGTAGGGCACGACGATGCGCACCGAGCGGCTGGGGTAGGTGTCGGCTTGCGCGGCGGCGCAGAGCGCGAGCGCAGCGGCAGCGCTGGCGCTGGCGAACTTGGTCTTGAATCGCATGGTGTGTCTCTCTTCGTCGTTGCGGGTGAATGTGCAGTGGTGTGGCGGCTGTGAAACGGGCGGTTCAGCGGTCGAGGTCGATCTCGCCCAGGCGCTTGACCCAGAGGTTCCATGAGCGCGGGATCTGGCCGTCGTTCATGTCGGACGACAGCTGCGCCTCTTCGGCATTGAGGAAGCTGATCTCTCCCAGGCCGTGTGCCGCCAGTTGCAGCTTGGCGTTGACTTCGGCATAGATGGCGCGGTAGACAGCCTGCTCGAGCGAGGTGCCCACCACGGTGGAGCCGTGGCCGCGCATCAGGACGCAGTTGTGCCGGCCCAGCGACCTTGCCAGTGCCTCGCCAAGGTACGAACTGCGGATCAGCATGTCGGTGTTGCCGCCAGCCTCGCGAATCTCGAAGTGCGCGGAGCCCTCGCCCAGGAAGCCCGACATGTGGAACACCGGCTTCAACGCATTCTTCGTGATGGCGAACGGGATCACGCTCTGCGAGTGGCTGTGCACCACCGCCATCACGTCGGGCCGTGCGCGGTAGATCTCACCGTGGATGAATCGCTCCAGGTAGGGCCGTTCGTTGGTGTCGGAGACGGCGTTGCCGTCGTAGTCGTAGCAGACGATGTCCTGGCGCCGCACCATGCCCGGGGCGCGGTTGCACGACAGCAGGTAGACGCCCGGCTCGGTGTCGTGGCGCACGCTGGCATGCCCCAGTCCGTCGACGATGTTCTGGTCGTAGAGGATGCGGTTGGCGTAGACCAGGCGGTCGACGAGTTCGGGGGAAGGGGGCTTGATGGGCATGGGGGGAATCTCCTTCTTTGCAGGGTGTGCGGTCGCGTGGCGTGGTGAGGTATGGCGTGATGGGGTGCCGGGTGCAAGTCGCGTGGCCGGGACGCCGGTGTCCATCGAGTGGGCCATGCTGCGGCTCGTGGCCGACGCAGACACACCACCGTTACGCTGCAGGTGTCGTGCGGTGCAAGGCGAAGCGCTGGCCATCCCTCCGTCCATGCGCCATTCTTGGCGGCCGCCTTTATGTTGGCAAGCGCACCCGGCCATAATCTCTATGGCAATAACCAATACTGAGACAAGTGGACATGGCGAAGCTCGACCTCGACTGGCTCATGGTGTTCGACGAAGTGTTCAAGACGGCCAGCGTCTCGAAGGCGGCCGAGCGGCTCGGCATGCCACAGGCAGCGGCCAGCGCGGCGTTGATCCGGCTGCGCACGCATTTTGGCGACCAGCTCTTCAGTCGCACCGCGCGCGGCATGCTGCCCACGCCGTATGCGGAGGCGATCCAGCCGTCGCTGCGTGCGGTGCTCGCGCACCTCGATCAGGCCCGCGCCAGCCGCAACGCCTTCGTGCCCCGCGAGGCCCGGCGCGTCTTTCGCATCGGCATGACCGACATCAGCGAGGTCGTGCTGCTGCCCACGCTGCTCAACCACTTGCGCCGGGTTGCGCCGCTGGTGCAGGTGGAGATCGAGAAAATCTCCACCGACAGCGCGCGCCGCCTGCAGGAGGGCGGCGTCGACCTGGCAGTGGGTTTCATGCCGCAGCTCGACGCCGGGTTCTACCAGCAGGTGCTGTTTGCGCAGAACTTCGTCTGCCTGGCCGCGCGCGACCACCCGCGCATTCGTGCACGGCTCGGCAAGGCGGCCTTTGCGCGCGAGAGCCATGTGCTGGTGAGTGCATCCGGCACCGGCCATGCCATCGTCGACAGGCTGCTGGAGCGGGCCGGCGTGGTGAGGCCTGTGGCGCTGCGGGTGCCCAGCTTCCTGGGCGTGGCCCGCATCGTGGCCGAGACCGAACTCATCGCCACCGTGCCACTGCGCTATGGCGAACTCATGGCCACGCGCGAGGCCATCCGCATGTTGCCGGTGCCGCACGCGCTGCCGCACTACAACGTGAAGCAGCACTGGCATGAACGCTTCCACAGCGACCCTGGAAATATCTGGCTGCGCCGCACCATCGCCGAGTTGCTGGGGGACGCGAAGCATGCCGGTGCGGCGGTCGAGATGCCTCCGGGCGAGGGCGCAATCCTCGCGCTCGACGAAGGCGCCTGAGCGTCAGCCGTGGTGGGGCAGGTTCGGATCGGCCTTCTTGCGTGCCGGCCTTGCCGCCGTGACGCTGCTGGCCGACCGCACCCGCCCGGCGACTTTGGGCGCTGCCGCCGCTGCCCGCTGCGATGCGACCATGCGCTCGGCCGCGGCATCCTGCAGCAGTTCGTCCCGCGCCAGGTTTTCGATCATGGCCAGCAGGACGCGGCGGGTGGTGCGCACTTCGGCTGGCGAGATGCCGTTCACGCTGACATGGTTGGTCTCTTCGGCCAGCGGCACCAGCTTTTCCTTCAGGGCGCGTCCCTGGTCGGTCAGGTGCACGTACATGTTCTTCTTGTTGGTGGGCAGCTGGCGGCGCTCGATGTAGCCGTTGGCTTCCATCGCCTTCATCGCGGCGAAGGTGGTGGGCTCCATCACGCCGGCCCGCTCGCTGAGTTCCTTCTGTGTCAGGCCGTCGGCCTCCCAGAGGATGCGCAGGAAGGTCCATTGGCCAAACGGCACGCCGTGGCTCGCGAGCCGCACTTGCAGCGCCTTGTGGAACGCCCGCGAGGCATCGCGCACCAGGTGGGCGAGCCGGTCATTGGGCACGGCCTCGCGCCAGTGGCGAATGATCGATTGGGTGTCATTTTTCATCTCTGGCCATTGTGACGCACCTGGTGCGCAGGCACGCAGCGCGAGCCTGTCTGCGCCGCTGTCAATATTGCCAGACACACCGCCGTGGTGGCCCGCGCCCACTCGCCGCTGTGGCAGGGTGGATGGCCGTCCACCACCGCGGCGACGAGTTCGTCGATGACTTCGCTGCGAGGCACCCGCGGCGCTGGCAACGGCTCGAAATACCGCGCGGTGTCGGCATGCACCTCGACGCCGTGCGGCGTGGGCCGGAGGTCTGCCCGCTCGCAGCAGACGATGAGCGGGCCGAAGTGCTGGTGCGCCACCGGCCGTGACAGCGACTGTGAGGGCGACTGTGACAGGTAGAGCGCCCCGCCGTAGTTGCGCGCGGCCTTCAGCGCCGCCTCCTCCGCTGCCGATGGCGCGGCTTGCAGGCGCAGTCGCGCGGCGGCAAAGTCGCCCGCTGCCTTGGGCTGGCCCATCTCGCCGACCTGGTCCATGAAGGCGTCGGAGTCGAAGTGGCCGTAGCCGCTGTAGGTGGCCGACGCGAAGGCGCCGCCTTCGAAGCCGAGCAATGCACTGTAGGCGCCCTCGGTGGGGCGGCCGCGGTCCCAATTGCCGGTGTGCGCCTGGACGCTTCGCACCAGGCCCCCGCCGAGCAGCCGCACAGTGTCGATCTGGTGCGTGGCCTGGCTGTGGATCACGCCGCCGCCGGCCGCCGTGTCCAGCTCTTCGGGGCGCCGCGGCCGGTACAGGAAGTCGGTGAAGTTGAACGCGGTGATCATCTTCACCGCGCCAAAGACGCCGCTGTCGATCAGTGCGCGGGTGTGGCGCACCGGCGCGTCGAAGCTGTGGCTGTGGCCGACGATCAGGTGCACGCCAGCCTGTCGCGCAGCGTCGATCATCGAAGTGCATTCGTCCAGCGACAAGGCCATCGGCTTCTCGACCAGCACATGCTTGCCACAGGCCGCGGCCATGCGCACATGTTCGGCATGGAACTGGTGCGGCGTGGCCACGTACACCACCTCGACGGCCGGGTCGGCGCAGAGCTGTTCGGCCGTGGCATGGGCAGGACGGCCGAAGTCGCTGGCGAAGCGCGTGCGGGCGGCGGCAAGCGGGTCGCAGGCCGCCACCAGCTGCACCCTTTCGTCGCCGAGGAAAGTCGGCAGCATCAGCGTGAAGGCGCGGCCCAGGCCGATCACGCCGACGCGCAGCGGAGCTGCCTGGCGAGGGCTTGCGGATTGCACGACGGCGGTCATAGGTCGAGCACCAGTTCGGGCGACACCGCGCGCGACACGCACACCATGATGTGGTCGGCCTTTTCCTCGTCGCCGAGCACCATGTCGCGGTGCTCGGCCTCGCCGGCCAGCAGCCGGGTCTTGCAGGAGCCGCAGGTGCCGCTTTCGCAGGAGCTCGGCACGCGCAGGCCGTGGCCGCGCAGCGCCTCCAGGATGGTCTGCTCGGCAGTCACGTCGAGCGTGCGGCCGTCCCGGGCCAGGCGCACCTGGAACGGCCTGTTTTCGGCGTGCACGCTGGCGTCGACGCCGAAGCTTTCGAAGTGCACCGAGCCCGACGGCCAATGGCCCGACATGTCGGCCACGCTCTCCATCAGGCCGCGAGGTCCACAGCAGTAGACATGCGCCGCGCCGGGGGTTTCGAACACCGGCCACAGGTCGATCGCCTGCGCCATGTCGCCATGGTCGTGGTGGACCTGCACCTGCCCCGGGAAGTCGGCCTGAAGGTGCTCGAGAAAGGCCGTGGTGCCCGGGTCGCGCGTGCAGTAGTAAAGCTGGAAGCCGCGCCCGTCGCGCCGCAGGTGCCGCATCATCGACAGGATCGGCGTGATGCCGATGCCGCCGGCCACGAAGATGAAGCTCGGGGCGCGCTCGGCCAGCTCGAAGTTGTTGCGCGGCGCGCTCACCATGAGCGTCTGGCCGGGCTGCACGTCGTCGGCCATGCTGACCGAGCCGCCGCGGCCGCGTTCGTCGCGCTTCACGGCGATGAGGTAGTGGCTGGTGTCGGCCGGGTCGCTGCACAGCGAGTAGTTGCGCCGCACGCCGCTGGGCACCTGCACCGTGAGGTGCGCGCCAGGGGTGAACGGCGGCAGCGCGGCGCCTTGCGGATGGCGCAATTCGAAAAGGAAGATGCCTTCGGCCGCCGCCTCCTTGCGGAACACCTGCAGCGGAAAGAACTCGGGCTCGGCCGTGGCCTCATCGTCGCCGGCCGAGAAGGCTGTGGCCTGTCCATCGTCAGGGTAAACGCTCATTTCTGTCTCCATTCGGATTCTTGACAAATGTCAAAAGAAAGATAATCTTAGGCATCTAAGAATAATATTGCAAGACGGGATCTGCGCTTTCTTTGCCCTTTCTTTGTGCTTGCATGGCCGGGGCTGACGCCTGTCCCGCAGGCCTCTATCAATGTTCCAGGAGATGTCCCATGTTGACCGCCGAAGAAAATGACCTGCTGTGCCGAGTCGAAGGCCAGGCCCCGATGGGCCAGCTCATGCGCCGGCACTGGACGCCCATCTGCCTCATCGAGGAGGTGAGCGAGCCCGACGGCGCGCCGGTGAAGGCCCGTGTGTTCGGCGAAGACCTGGTGGTGTTCCGCGACACCAATGGCCGCGTCGGCGTGATGGACGAGTACTGCCCGCACCGCCGTGTCTCGCTGGTGTTCGGCCGCAACGAAAACTGCGGCCTGCGCTGCCTCTACCACGGCTGGAAGATGGACGTCGACGGCAACGTGGTCGAGATGGTGTCCGAGCCGGCGGCGAGCGGCATGGCGCAGAAGACCAGGCACCTTGCCTACCCCACGCAGGAGTGGGGCGGCTTCGTCTGGGCCTACATGGGCCCGCCGGAGAGTCGGCCTGAATTCCAGCCGCCGGCCTGGGCGCCCACGGCCGACGCGCGAGTCACCATCGCCAAGGCGATCATCCCCTGCAACTGGGCACAGATCCTGGAGGGCGCCATCGACTCGGCCCACAGCTCGAGCCTGCATTCTTCCGACATGGTGCCGGCCCGCGTCGCCGGTGCCCAGGCCACCGACACCACCTGGCTGCGGCCTTCCACCGACAAGGCGCCGCGCATGCAGGTGGAGCGCGGCGGCTATGGCTTTCGCTATGCCGCGATCCGCCGGCCCATCAGCAACGCCGCGGCAAACGACTATGTGCGCTCCACCGTGTTCGTGGCGCCGGCCACCGCGCTCATTCCGCCCAACAACCTGTACAACGTGGCCAACATCAACGTGCCGATGGACGACACGAACACGGCTTTCTACTTCATGGCCTGGGGCCATCCGGACCAGACCCCCGACACCGACACCTGGCGCAAGTTCCTGGGTCAACAGCTGGGGACCGACCTGGCGCCGGGCTACGTGCCGCTGCGCAACCGCGGCAACATGTTCTGGCAGGACCGCAACGCCATGAAGGCGGGCAACTTCACCGGCATCACCGGCTTTCCGAACCAGGACATCGCCATGTGGGTCACCATGGGGCCGATCGCCGATCGCACCCATGAGCGGCTGGGCGCGAGCGACATCGCCGTGGTCGAATTCCGCAAACAGATGATCGAGGCGGTGCGGGCCTTCCAGGCGGGCGCGCCGGCCATCGGCACCGGCGAGGCCCGCATTCCGGCGAGCGTCATCGCCTTCCAGGCCATCGTGCCCAAGACGACCGACTGGCGCGCCTACCAGGCGCACTATGTGTGGAACGCCAGCGAGCCGGCGCTGGAGCCCTCTTATTCCACCAATGCACCGGCCGAGCAGCCGGCAGCGTCGGCGCACTGAGCCATCGTCGCGCCGCACATCGTTCGAGAGACGCCGCCGAGTGCGGCAACACATCAACCGGAGACAAACCCATGAACCGTCGCACCCCCTTGATCGCCGCCGCGCTGCTCGCCCTCGCTCCCCTGTGGGGCGCGGCGCCGGCCACGGCACAGGCCGCCTATCCCACGCATCCGATCCGTTTTGTCGTGCCGTACTCGGCCGGCGGGCTGCCCGACACCGTGGCCCGCATCTACGCGCAGAAGTTGGGCGACCGCCTGGGCCAGGCGGTGGTGGTGGACAACCGCCCCGGCGCCAACGGCGTGGTGGCCGCGCAGGCCATCGCCACCGCACCGCATGACGGCTACACCTTCCTGGTGACCGACGGCTCGATGTTCTCGATCAACCCCACCCTCTACAAGAACCTGGGCTACGACTACAAGCGCGACCTCATGCCGGTGTCGCTGGCCGCGCGTGCACCGCTGTACCTCGCGGTCAACCCCAAGGTGCCGGCCAACACACTGCAGGAATTCATCGCGCTGGTCAAGGCCAAGCCCGGCACCCTGAACTACGGTTCTTCCGGCGTGGGCAGCACCCACCACCTGACGATGGAGGCGCTGAAGGCTTCGCTCGGTTTGCAGATGACGCATGTGCCGTTCAAGGGCTCGGGCCAGTCGGTGCCGGCGCTGATCGGCGGCCAGGTCGACGTGCTGTTCTCGGCCCTGCCTTCGCTGTCGGGCTTCGTGAAGTCGGGGCAGGTCAGGCTGCTGGCGACAAATGCGGCGCAGCGCTCGGCCCAGGCGCCCAACGTGCCGGCGATTGCCGAGATCATCCCCGGCTTCGATTTCGCGCCGATTGTCGGCGTGCTGGCGGCGGTGGACACGCCGGCCGCGGCCATCGATCGCATCAGCAGCGAAATGGCGCAGCTGGCCAAGAACCCGGAGCTGGTGCAGA
This sequence comes from Rhodoferax sp., assembly GCA_028292075.1. The sequence goes on from JAQGNA010000066.1 coordinate 17,363, forward strand.
CGCTGAACAACGCCGGCATCGACCCGATCGGTGCCGGGCCGGCCGAATATAACAAGGCGGTGCTGGGCGAGAACGAACGCCTGGGCAAGGCGATTGCCGCCGCTGGCATCAAGGCTGAATAGGCACACCCCCAGGTTGGCGCACTGCGTGTCGCCGCCCACCCCCTTGCAGGGGGCAACGCTGGCGGACTGGCGAAGCCAGATCCGCGGCGTTCTGGAAGGGGTAGCGGTTGGCGTTGCGCGATCGGACCCGGCGGGCTGGTTTGTCCGGCGTTGATGAACGAACAGGAAACTTGAAATCATGTCGAAATTGAAACTGACCTTTGGATGCTGGAACTACGACCGGACGCGGGCGCTCATGGATGGAAGCGTGCAGGCGGATGGGATCGATCTCAACTACCTGAACATGCCGGTGGAGGAGACGTTCTTCCGCATGCTGCGGCACCGTGAGTTCGACGTGGCGGAGATGTCGCTGTCGTCCTATTCGGTGTCGATGCACAAGCCCGATCGGCCGTTCGTGGCGATACCGGTGTTTCCGTCCCGCTTCTTCCGGCATTCGTGCATCTACGTGAACGCCAACTCGGGCATTCGCGAGGCGAAGGACCTGATTGGCAAGCGCGTGGGCAACCCCGAGTACCAGATGACGGCGCCCGTGTGGATCCGCGGCATCCTGTCGGACCACTATGGCGTGCCGGTGGACAGCGTCACCTATTTCACCGGGGGCGAGGAAGAGCCGGGCCGCTCCGAGAAGATCAGGCTCGACCTGCCGCCGAACATCCGCGTCGAGAGCATCGGCCCGGAGCAGACGCTGGCGCAGAAGCTGCTCGACGCCGAGATCGACGCGCTCTATACCGCCCGCATGCCGTCCAGTTTTCTGAACGGCGGCGGCAAGGTGAAGCGGTTGTTCGAGGACTACGAGCAGGTCGAGCGCAACTACTTTCGTGAGACGAAGATGTTCCCCATCATGCACACCGTGGCCATCCGCCGCGAGGTGT
>JAQGNA010000068.1 GCA_028292075.1 Rhodoferax sp.
CCACGCGGCCCACCGCGGTGAGCTCCTTGGTGGCGTCGAACGCCAGCTTGGGAAACAGCGTCGGGTTGATGGCCTGGGTGGTCAGGGTGGCCAGCAGCAGCGTGTAGCCGTCGGCCGGCGACTTGGCCACGGCGCCGGCGCCCACCGCTTCAGCGGCGCCCGGGCGGTTTTCCACCACCACCGGCTGGCCCAGGTTTTCGGACATCCGCTGGCCGATGAACCGCGCCAGCACATCGGTCGTGCCACCGGGCGCATAGGGCACCACGATCTTGACCGCCTTGGTCGGAAAGTCGTTGGCCGCGGCCAGCGTGGCCCATGCCGAAAGCGCCACCCAGGCAAGCGTGCGTCGTGTCAGCTGTTTCATGTCTCTTCCTCGTTGTGGGTCTCGGCGGGCCAGTCGGCGCCGATGGAATCGCGGCTGGTTACCGCGGCTTGTCTTCTGCCCCGGCAGAGAGAATTTCTTCGATGAGCCGGTGCGTCAGCAAGGCTTCGCGCGCGCTGACCAAGGGCTGCCTGCGCTGGACCACCGCCTCAAGGAAATCGCCGTACAGCGCGGTGTGCGCGGCCGGCGAGAAGTCCATGATGGCGTCGCCGCTGCCGGTCTTTTCGTCGCCTTCCACCACCTCGGTCCGGCCGTCGTGGTAGTGCACCTGCAAGCCACCGCCCACCAGCGCCACGCTGGCCTTGGTGAGCATGAGCTCGATCGATTCGGTGCGGCCAGGGTACAGGGCCGTGGTCGCCATGATGTTGCCCGGCGCGCCGTTGCCCAGGGTCAGCAGGGCCGATGCGAAGTCTTCGGTCTCCATCTGGTGAATGGCGGTGGTGACGGCCTGCGCGGCCACCACCTTGCGGTAACCCACCAGGCTGCGGAACAGGTCGATGGAGTGGACTGCCTGCGTCAGCAGCACGCCGCCGCCATCGCGCTCGCGGCTGCCACGGCCGTCCTTGGCGTAGTAGCCGGCCTGCGACCGCCACCAGGGTACCTGAAGAATGCCGGCCTGCAGTTCCCCCAGCACGCCCGAGGCGAGCAGTTCGCGCAGCCGCACGGCGCCGGGCCGGAACCGGTGTTGCAGCACCACGCCGACCGTCAGCTGGCTGGCTTCGGCCAGCGCGACCAGTTCTTCGGCCCGCTGCAGCGACACGTCGAGCGGCTTCTCCACCAGCGTGTGCTTGCCGGCGGCCAGGGTCAGCCTGGCCAACGCCAGGTGCGTGTTGGCGGGTGTGGCCAGCACCACGGCGTCCACCGCGGCGTCGGCCAGCACGGCAGCGAGGTCGGAGGTGACCCGCGCGCCATCGGGCAGCAAACCCTGGCGCTGCGTCGTGCCGCTGCGGGTCACGCACCAGCGCAGTTCCGCGCGGTCGGTCAATGCGGCCAGGCTGGCCAGGTGCGGCTCGGCGCCCGGGCCGAGGCCCACCATGGCGATCCCCAGTTTCTTCATGTGCTGCTTTCTTTCATGGCCCGCGCATTTGCTTCCAGTGCCAGACGGCAGACGGTGAAGACTTGCGCATGCGTGATGGCGGTTTCGGTGCGGTGCTTCACGTCGTGGACCAGGTTCCTGAAGAAGACGATGGGCTCGTTTTGGCAATCGATGTGGCGGGTGCCCTGCCGGTCGCAGAGAAACAGGTGGTCGGTGCCGCTGCGGCCTTCGATGTCCACGTACTTGCGGAGTTCGATGCTGCCCTCCGTGCCGGTGATGAACAGCCGGCCGTCGCCCCAGGTGGGCAGGCCGTCGGCCGTGAACCAGTCGACGCGCACATAGCCGCGCGACTGGTTGGTCTTCGATTTCAGGGCCACTTCGCCGAAGTCCTGAAAGTCATCGGGTGTGGACTTGCCGAAATGCCCCACTGCCGCGTGGGCGATCTCGGCGTCGGTCGAGCCGGTCAGCATGAGGAACTGGTCGATCTGGTGCGAGGCGATGTCGACCAGGATGCCACCGTAGGTCCGCTTGTCGAAGAACCAGCCCGGCCGGATGCCGGCGTTCAGGCGGTGCGGGCCGAGCCCGATGGTCTGCACGACCTGACCGATGGCACCCTCGCCAACCAGGCGCAGCGCCGTGGCCACCGACGGCACGATCATCCGCTCGGAAAAGCAGACCGCGAAGCGCCGCCCCGTCGCCCGCACGGCAGCCTCCACCGCCTGCAGCTGGTCGAAGTCGGTGACGCCGGGCTTGTCGGCCAGCACGTCCTTGCCATGGCGCATGGCGGCAATGGCGATGCCGGCCCGCTCGCACGGCACGGCCGCCGTGACGATCAAGTCGACGGAAGGATCTTCATAGAGCTGCGCCGCGGAATCGACCCGTGGAATCTGCGGGAAGCGGCTGTGCACGCCTTCCAGCACCTTCATGTCCGACGATGTTGACAGGCAGCCGGCGCAGGTGGCGCCCTCGCGCAGCAGGCCTTCGATGAGATGGTAGATGTGCCGATGATCGGCGCCGACGACCCCGAAAGTGATCATGTGTTGGAGTTCCTCTACGTGATGGGCCGGCGTCGTCGTGCCGCCTGGCGGCATCATCGGTTAACGTTAACCAAAATGAGTATAAGGAAGTTCATCGGATCGCGATTCGGTGTTAACCCTCTTCGCGGGAAGCGCGGCCCCATCGTGCCCTCCGGTGCCGGTCTTCACCCGTTGACCAGGCGGCTGGCCCTGGTCAGGACGCTGGTGTCGCCGGCACCGGGGCCACCGCCGGCAAGGCGCGCCCGAGCAGGTATTCGATGCAGGTGCGCACCGCCCGCGTCTGGTGGCGGTCCGGCATGTAGAGCATGAACATCTGCGTGCCGAAGATGCTCAGGCGCCATGCGTCCAGCGTGGTCACCACCTCGCCCGCGGACACCGCGTCCTGGACCACGTAGTCGGGCACCAGGCCGACGCCGAGCCCGGCCAGAATGCCTTGGCGCAGGAACGGGAAATGTTCCGAGATGATGGTTGGCTCGAGCAGCACCTCGTGCCGCTCGTCGCCGCGGTAGGCGCGCAGGCGCAGCTGCTTGCCGACCACGCCCGAGGTGATGAGCGGCGCGGAACGCAGCGCCTCGACCGTGGTCGGCAGGCCGCTCGCCTCGGCGTACCCGCGCGACGCACAGGCGATGTACCGCACGCTGCCCAGGTCGCGGGCCACCAGCGTGGGCGGCGGCTCCGGCATGATGCGGATGGCCACGTCCACCTCGTCGCGGATGAGGTCGTCCACCCGGTTCTCGAACCGCACGTCGAGCACGATGCCCGGGTACAGCCGCTTGAAGTCGATGAGCCAATTGGACATCACCATCTGCCCGTAGCCGCTGGGCACGCTCAGGCCCACCCGGCCCTGCAGCCCCTGGCCCAGCGTGCCGATGGTCTCGCGCGCCGCCAGCATCTCGTTCTGGATGGCGCGGCCGTGGGCATACAGGCGCAGCCCCACTTCGGTGGGCTCGACGCGGCGCGTGGTCCGGCGCACCAGTTGCACGCCCACCGACTTCTCCAGCTGGTTCAGGTGGTAGCTCACGTTGGCGCGGGTCATCTTCAGGTTGCGGGCCGCCTGGCTCAGGTTGCCGGCGTCGAGGATGTCGACCAGCATGGTCAGCGAAGTAAATTCCATGGAACCTGGCATTTGTCAAAAATTGCTTGACAGTCTGTCAATGGTCCATGGGATTGTCAAGAATGTTTCGCGCCTTAACAATCAAGGGCTTATTTCACGAACAACAAGGAGACCTTCGCATGTCCAATGCCGCCCCGGCTTCCGTCGTCACCACTGTCAGCAGCGAGCGCTTCGGCGCCGTGCTGGTCGTCACCATCGACCAC
>JAQGNA010000071.1 GCA_028292075.1 Rhodoferax sp.
CAGCCTATGTCGGCCCGGTCCACACCGACGCCGCCGGCCTGCGATGGCAGGAAATCGATCTGCTAGCCCTGTCCCAGTTCCCTGCCTTTCTGAGCATCAGTGCTTAGTTCCATCGAGAAAGCCGCACCATGTCCGTCGTTGTCAAGCTGACACAGATGTTCGAGAAGAAGCCGCCTGAACCGGAATTCGCCGGCAGCCTTGGCCTGTCCGAATCCGGGCCGGAGTCACAACTTGGCGCCGGCATGTACGCGCCGTCGTCGCGTATGTCGTCGCCAGGTGGTGGTGGTAGCGGTGGCGGGTTTGCGGAAAGCCGCTTCGTCGGCAGCGGGCCCTTGTCATCGGTTGATGAACGCGTGTCGTTGCCGTTCCTCGGGTTGCGGCTGCCTGGCCAGCATCAGCGGGTGCTGGTGATCGCGCTGGTGATTTCGCTGGTGCTGCTCATCAGCCTCACGGCCCTGGCGCTGCGCCGTGCCGACCGGGTCGCTCAGCAACTTGCCGCTACCGGCCAGGCACTGATGCAGTCGCAGCGCCTGGCGAAGTCGGTGTCGCAGGCGCTGGTCGGCAGTGCCGCCGCATTTCCGGACGTGGCCGACAGCGCTGGCGTGCTGGCCCGTACGGTGCGCGGCCTGGCCAATGGAGACGAGCGCCTTGCACCGGTTTCGGGTGACGCGCTGGCCGACGTCCAGAAGGTCGATCCGCTCATGCTGCGCGCCGAGAAAAACGCCGGCACCGTCATGGCGCAGCAGAAGGTGCTGACCCAGGTGGGCGGTGCGCTGCGCAACGTCAACCGCCAGTCGTCCGACCTGCTGGAACTGGCCGAAAGCGTGTCGGCCCTGAAGCTGCAGCAGAATGCCGCGCCTCTGGAATTGTCGGCGGCCGGCCAGCTGGTGATGCTGACCCAGCGCATCGGCAAGTCGGCGAATGAATTCCAGACCATGGAAGGCGTGAGCCCCGAGGCCGTGTTCCTGCTCGGCAAGGACCTCAATTCGTTCAGGGAAATCGCCCAGGGCATGCTCGACGGCAACGCCGACCTGCGGCTGCCGGCCGCACGCGATGCCGCCACCCGTGAGCGCCTTTCAGCCCTCTTGAAGCAGTACGAACTGACCCGCACCGAGGCCGCCGCCATTCTGGGCAATCTGCAGGGACTGGTGTCGGCCCGCGATGCGCAGGCCGCGATTAACGCCGACAGCGAACCGCTGCGCCGCCAGCTCGAGACCTTGCAGGAGCGGCTCTCGTCCCAGACCGGCCTGGGCCCGGTGCTGCTGGGCCTGCTGGCGCTTTCCGCCCTGCTGGCGCTGGCCTCTGGCGCCGGCCTGGCGGCGGTGCAGTTGCGCAGCAGCGAACAGCGCCAGGCCATGGCCGAAGCGCAGCGTGTGCAGGCCGAAGACCTGCAACAGGAAGCCAAGCGCGTCAACGACGCCAACCAGGCGGCCATTCTGCGGCTGATGAACGAACTCCAGACCGTTGCCGAAGGCGATCTCACGCAAGAGGCCACCGTCACCGAAGACATCACCGGCGCCATCGCCGACTCGGTCAACTACACCGTCGAAGAACTGCGCCTGCTGGTGGGCAGCGTGCAGAACACCGCCACCCGCGTGGCCCAGACGACGGCACTGGTCGACAGCACGTCCACCGAGCTGCTGGCCGCATCGACCGAGCAGCTGCGCGAGATCCGCGAGACCGGCCGCTCGGTGCTCGACATGGCCTCGCGCATCAACGAGGTGTCGAGCCAGGCCCAGGAATCCGCCTCGGTGGCGCGCCAGTCGCTGCAAGCGGCCGACTCGGGCCTGCAGGCCGTGCAGAACGCCATTGGCGGCATGAACTCGATCCGCGACCAGATCCAGGAAACCTCGAAGCGCATCAAGCGGCTCGGCGAGTCTTCGCAGGAGATCGGCGAAATCACCGAACTGATCTCGGACATCACCGAGCAGACCAACGTGCTGGCCCTGAACGCCGCCATCCAGGCCGCATCGGCCGGCGAAGCGGGTCGTGGCTTCTCGGTCGTGGCCGAAGAAGTGCAGCGCCTGGCCGAGCGTTCGGCCGACGCCACCCGCCAGATCGCCGCGCTGGTCAAGGCGATCCAGACCGACACCCAGGACGCGGTGGCCGCCATGGAGCGGTCGACCCAGGGCGTGGTGGCCGGGGCGCAACTGTCCGACAGCGCCGGCACGGCCCTGACCGAGATCGACCGCGTGTCGCGCCGGCTGGCCGAACTGATCGAGCAGATCTCGAGCGCCACCTCGCGCGAGGCCGAAAAAGCCAACGTGGTGGCCGATAACATCCAGCACATCTTCGCGGTGACCGAGCAGACCGGCCAGGGCACGCGCACGACCGCGCAGCAGGTGCGTGAGCTCTCTCACATGGCCGAGGAGTTGCGCCAGTCGGTGGCCCGCTTCAAAATCAGCTGACGGCACCGCGCCTTCCTTCTTCATCGCCCCAGCCAACGCACTTGCCGTCCATGAACGCCTTCCTGCAAGACCCCGCGACCAGGGCCGCCGATGCGCCTGACCAGGACCTCGGCCCCCTGGCCTGGGTGCTCGACGAACTGCGCAAGACGCTCGATGGCGCGGTCAAGGCGCTGAAGCGCTACACCCGCGAGGTCGATGCCGCGGCCGGCGCCGGCTTTGCGCCACCCGATACCGCCCACCTGCGCATGGCGCGCCAGCAGTTGCACATGGCGCTGGGCGCCATCGAAATGGTCGGGCTGGCGCAGCCTGCCCTGGTGCTGCGCGGCATGGAGCAGGCGGCGCAAAAGTTCGTTGAACATCCCGAGGCCTGCACCGAAGACGCGACCGGCAAGGTCGAGCGGGCCAGCTTCGCGGTCATCGACTATCTTGAAGGCTTGCTGGCCGGCAAGGCGCTGTCGCCCGTGGGCCTGTTCCCCCAGTACCGCGACGTGCAGTCGCTGGCCGGCGGTGCGCAGGTGCATCCCGCCGACCTCTGGCCCATGGGCGCGCCGGCCTCGACCGTGGGCGAACTGGTGCCCGTGGCGCCGTTGGCCTATGCACCGGCGGTGCGGGGGCGGCTCGACCAATCTGTGTTGAAGGTCGTCAAGACCGGCGACCCCGCCGCCGCGCAAGAGCTCGGCCTGATCAGCCTTGGGCTTGCCGCGGCCCAGTCGCTACCGCCCGCGCGGGCCTTCTGGACCCTGGCAGCCGCGTATTTCGAGGGCCTGGGCCAGGGCCTGTTCGCCGGCGATTTATACGCCAAGCGCATTGCTTCGCGGGTGCTCACCCAGTACGCGTCGCTCGCCAAGGGCGAAACCGCCATTGCGCCACGGCTGGTGCAGGACATGCTGTTCTTCTGCGCCCAGGCCGTGCCGGCGCAGGCCGCCGACGCACCCACGCTGGCTGCCGTTCGCCGTGCCTACGACCTGGAGCGCCACGCCCCGGTCGACTATGAAGTGCGCCGCTTCGGCCGCTTCGACCCGGCCTTGCTGGCCCAGG
>JAQGNA010000081.1 GCA_028292075.1 Rhodoferax sp.
CAAATCGGCGTTGATGTACCCCACCTCGGTTCTGGTCGTTGCGTTTGTGGTGGTAGCGGTGATCATGATTTTCGTGATTCCGGCGTTCAAGTAAGTGTTCAGCAGCTTCGGCGCCGACCTGCCCGCCCCCACCCTGATGGTGATCGCAATCAGTGAGGTGTTCGTGGCCTACTGGTGGCTCATCTTCGGCAGCATCTTCGGCGCCGTCTACTTCTTCTTCCAGGCATGGAAGCGCAACGAGAAGATGCAGATGTTCATGGACCGGCTGATGCTGAAGGTGCCGGTCTTTGGCACGCTGGTAGAGAAATCATGCATCGCCCGCTGGACGCGCACGCTCTCCACCATGTTCGCCGCCGGCGTGCCATTGGTGGAAGCGCTCGACTCCGTGGGCGGCGCCTCGGGCAATTCCGTGTTCGCCATTGCCACCGAGAGGATCCAGCAGGAAGTCTCTACCGGAACCAGCCTCACCAATGCCATGACCAATGCCAACATTTTCCCGTCGATGGTGCTGCAGATGTGCTCCATCGGTGAGGAATCCGGCTCAATCGACCACATGCTGGGCAAGGCCGCCGACTTTTACGAGGCTGAAGTGGACGACATGGTGGCCGGCCTGTCGAGCCTGATGGAGCCGATCATCATCGTGTTTCTGGGCACGCTCATCGGCGGCATTGTGGTGTCAATGTACCTGCCGATCTTCAAGCTGGGCCAAGTGGTCTGATGCAAGACCTGGTTTGGCTCGACGCCGCCCTGGGCGGCATCCTTGGACTGGTCATCGGCAGCTTTCTCAACGTGGTGGTCCACCGACTGCCCCTCATGATGGAGCGGCAATGGGCCCGCGAAGCGGCCGAGATGGCAGCAACGTCCGGCGCAGCCGCAGCCGCACCGGCGGACGAGGCACCACTCAGCCTCATGCAACCGGCCTCGCGCTGCCCGCATTGCGGCCACCAGATCCGCTGGTTCGAAAATATCCCCGTGCTGAGCTACATCGGCCTGCGCGGCCGGTGCGCAGGCTGCAAGGTAAACATCAGTGCGCGTTACCCGCTGGTCGAACTCGCCACCGGGGCGCTCTTTGCCTTTTGCCTCGCACGATGGGGCGTCAACCCCGCCGGCCTGGCCTGGTGCGGCTTCGCGGCCGCGCTGCTGACCCTGGGCCTGATCGACTGGGACACGACCCTTCTGCCCGACAGCATCACGCTGCCATTGGTGTGGGCCGGCCTCATTACCGCCGCCCTGCAATGGACTCCGACGCCCTTGACCACTTCCCTCTGGGGGGCGGTGGCGGGCTACCTGTCACTGTGGACCATCTATTGGCTCTTCAAGCTGGTGACCGGCAAGGAAGGCATGGGCTACGGCGACTTCAAGCTGTTCGCGGCCCTTGGCGCATGGTTCGGCTGGCCGGCGCTGGTGCCGATCATCCTCATGGCCTCCGTCATCGGCGCTGTGGTGGGCATTGCCATGAAGTTCAACAGCCAGCTCCGCGAAGGCGGCTACGTGCCGTTCGGGCCTTTCCTGGCAGGGGCAGGCCTTACCGCCATGGCCTTCGGACCCGACGCGATCCTGCGCTTCGTGGGGCTCTGAGACCATGGGCCGCGCGACCCGACTTGGCCTCACCGGCGGCATCGGCAGCGGCAAGAGCACAGTGGCGCTGATGCTTCAAGCATGCGGGGCGGTGGTCATCGACGCCGACGCCATCGCGAGAGCCTGTACCGTGGCCGGCGGCGCGGCCATGCCGGCCATCGCAGCCGCCTTCGGACCCGGCGTCGTGACAGCGGACGGCGCCCTCGACCGCGAGAAAATGCGGGCTCTGGCCTTTACCGATGCAGGCGCCAAACAACGCCTTGAAGCCATCGTTCATCCATTGGTGACCGCCGAAATCGAAAGCCAGGCTCGTGCCGCCGAAACGGCCGGTGCGCGCTGCATCGTCTTCGACATTCCCTTGTTGGTCGAGTCGGCCCGCTGGCCCGCCAAACTCGACCGCGTGCTGGTTGTCGATTGCGAAGAATCCACCCAGGTGGCCCGCGTGGTGACCCGCTCGGCGATGGCGGCAGAGTTGGCGCAAAGCATCGTTTCAGCACAGGCCAGCCGCGCTCGAAGGCGCGCCGCGGCCGACATCGTGATCTACAACGACAGTTGTTCACTCGACCAGTTGCAAACAGAGGTTGAACAGATCGGTGCACACTTCGGGCTATGATTCCCGCCATTGGAAGAAAGCCGCGTGATCCTCTACGAATACCCTTTTAACGAACGCATCCGCACCTACCTTCGGCTGGAGCACCTGTTTCGGCGGCTCGGCGAATTGGTGCCCCGCGACCATGCGCTGGACCACCACTACGCACTGGCAACGATCTTCGAGGTGATGGACGTCGCCGCCCGCGCCGACCTGAAATCCGAAGTACTCAAGGACCTGGAAAAACAGAAGGCCGTGCTCAATAGCTACCGAGGCAATCCTTCGATCGCCGAAGACCGGCTAGACGAGGTCATCCAGCAACTCGACCGCTGCTTCACCGCGCTGCACCAACAGGCCGGCAAGGCGGGACACGACCTCACCGAGAACGACTGGCTCATGGGGCTGCGCAGCCGCATCGGCATTCCCGGTGGCACCTGCGAATTCGACCTGCCTGCCTACTACGCCTGGCAGCACAAGCCCAACAACGTACGCCGACATGCCATCGAAGGCTGGGCCTCGTCGCTCGCGCCATTGGCCGAGTCGATCCACCATCTGCTGAAGATGCTGCGCGATTCGGGTGCGCCACAAAAGGTGATGGCCATTGCCGGCCAGTTCCAGCAAAACCTGCCGCAGGGCCGCACCTACCAGTTACTGCGCCTGCGCATTGATGATTCGCTGGGCCTGATACCGGAGATCAGCGGCAATCGGCTGATGGTGTCGGTGCGCCTGATGCGTCATGAGGCCGACGACCGCCTGCACTCGGCCGCGGAAGACGCTGGTTTTGAACT
>JAQGNA010000136.1 GCA_028292075.1 Rhodoferax sp.
CCAGGGCGCTGCGCGAACGCATCCTTCCTGAACTCGACCTGCGGGTGCGCCTGGTGCGCCTGCAGTTCCAGCCCCCGCCTGAAGGTGCGGGGACGGCCCGCTGAACCGACGCATCGATCAACCACCCCAGAGGAGACAAGCAAGATGAAAACGAAAAACCCGTTGAACCTGTCGAAATTATCAAACCCGTTGAACAGGTTGTACTCAGCATGGCGGCCCGCCGCAACGTTCGGCAGCTTCTGCCTGCTGGCGGCCTGCGGCGGCGGTGACGGCGGCAGTTCGCAAAGCCCGGTACTGCCGCAGCTGAGCGCGGCCAGCCCCGGCACGCTGCAGCAATGCGAAGCGCTGGCCGGCCGGAGCCTGGCCAACACCAGCATCAGCGCCGCCACCACCGTGGCAGCGGGCGCCCTCACCGTGGCCGGCCAGCCGGTTGGCGCGCACTGCCGCATCACCGGCAAGATGTTCGACCGCGTGAGCCCGGTGGACGGCCAGCGCTATGCCATCGGCTTCGAGATGCGATTGCCGCAGAACTGGAACGGCCGCTTCTTTCACCAGGTCAACGGCGGCACCGACGGCAACATCGGCACCGCGGCCGGCGGCATCGGCGGTGGCGGCGCATTGAGCAACGGGCTGCAGCAGGGGTTCGCGGTCATCACCTCCGACGCCGGCCACACCGGCAGCCAGAACCCGCTGTTCGGGCTCGACCCGCAGGCCCGGCTCGACTACGGCTACCAGGCCGTGGGCAAGCTCACGCCGATGGCCAAGTCGATGATCGCCGCCGCCTATGGCCGTGGCCCCGACCGCTCCTACCTGGTGGGCTGCTCGAACGGCGGTCGCCATGCGATGGTGGGTGCCTCGCGCTATGCCGACCAGTACGACGGCATCCTGGCCGGCAACCCCGGGTTCAACCTGCCCAAGGCCGCCGTGGCCCAGCTCTACGGGGCCCAGCAGCTGAACACCGTGGCCACCGACCCGGCCGACCTTTCGTCGTCGTTCACGCTGCCCGAGCGGGCCCTGGTGGCGGCCAAGGTGCTCGAGAAGTGCGATGCGCTCGACGGCGCCACCGACGGCCTGGTGCAGGACGTGGCGGCCTGCCGCACGAAGTTCTCGCTCGAGCGCGACGTGCCCAGCTGCACCGGCGCGCGCAACGGCAGCTGCCTCAGCACTGCGCAGAAGACGGCGCTCGGCAACATCTTCAAGGGCGCACGCAACAGCAGCGGCGCGGCCCTGTATGCGCCTTTTCCGTACGACGCGGGCATCACCTCGGCCAACTGGGCAGGCTGGAAATTCAGCTCGTCCATCGGCAACACCCGCGACCCGGTGGCCGTCGGCTTCATCTTCCAGACGCCTCCGGCAGCGCCGAGCATCATCAACGACACCAAGAGCTTCGCGCTGAACTTCAGCATGGACACCGACGCACCCAAGATCGCCGCCAGCAACGCGCTCTACACCGAGTCGTCGCTGTCGTTCATGACACCGCCCAACCCCACGCAGCTGACCACGCTGCGCGAACGCGGCGCGAAGATGATGGTCTACCACGGCATGAGCGACGGCGTGTTCTCTCCGGAAGACACGATGGCCTGGTACGACGGCCTGCGCGCCAACTACCTGGGCGATGCTTCGAGCTTCGCAAGGCTCTACCTGGTGCCTGGCATGAACCACTGCTCCGGCGGCCCCGCCACCGATCAGTTCGACATGGTGACGGCGCTGGTGAACTGGGTCGAGAAGGGCCAGGCACCCGACAGCGTGATCGCCAGCGCACGCGGCGCCGGCAATGCGGGCGGGGTGAACGTGGACGTGCCGGCCAGCTGGTCGCCAGGCCGCACTCGGCCGATCTGCGCGTATCCGAAGGTCGCGCGCTACAAAGGCAGCGGCGACGTCGAGAGCGCGGCCAGCTTCAGCTGCCAGTGAGGCCTCCGGCGGGCGCTGCAAGTCTTCGGCTGGAGACTGGCGCGCCCGCCCGACCGGACGCCGTGAGACGGCACAATGCGGACATGCCCGGATCTTCCAAAACCCGCTTGCCGTCCAAGTCCGCCGTTGCCTCCCCTTCCCGGTCTGCCACCACCACCCTGACCGTCGCCGTGCCGCAGGCCGTCGACACGGTGGACACCAGCTTTCTCGAAACCCTGGTCGGCTACAACGCCCGCCGCGCTTCGCTGGCCATCGTCGAAGTCTTCATGCGGCGCATGGCGCCCTTCGAGCTGCGCATCGTCGACTTCTCGGTGCTGTCGCTGATCTCGCGCAACCCCGGCATCACCTCGCGCCAGCTGTGCAGCACACTGGGCGTGTTGCCGCCGAACCTCGTCGCCATCATCGGCCTGCTGGAGAAGCGCGAGCTGATCGACCGCCTGCCGCATCCGAACGACCGCCGGGCCACCGGCCTGCACCTCAGCCCCGGCGGCGAAGCACTGGTGGCCGAGGCCGAGGCCACGGCGGCAGCGCTGGAAGAAGAGGCCACCAGCCGCCTGACGGCAACCGAGCGCAAGACGCTGATGCGGCTGCTTCAGAAAATCTACCGCTGACATGCCGCCGCACGGCCGAGCCGCCTGGGCATGCGTCGCACCGCGGGTTTCACTGCAGCAGCACGCATGGCCGTTCGACGCCATGCTATGAAACTAGTAGCGCCATTCAAATTGCGCTATAGTCGCCGGCTGGCTTCAAAGCGCCGTCGGGCAACCCTTCGGCGCCACGCCGGCAGCACCCAGGTGCCGCCGGCAGCCCCCAACAAAGCATCGAGGAGAGCCCATGAGTTCCAAGGAAAATGTCGCGATCCATCAGCTCCTCGCGCTGCTGGAATCGCGCTACGCACTGCGCGTGCTGTGGTCGCTGCGCGACGGGCATCCGCAGACCTTCCGACTGCTGCAGGACAGCGTCGGCGGCATCACCCCGAACACCCTGAACACCCGCATCAAGGAGTTGCGCGAGGCCGAACTGCTGACCCACGGCAGCGACGGCTACATCCTCACCCCCTCCGGCGCCGACCTGCTCAAGCGGTTGAACGACCTGCAGGCCTTTGCCGGCAAATGGGTGGTGGCGCAGGCGCGACGCCAGGCGGCGAAGGCGGCCGAAAAGGCGGCCGACACGCCTGCCACGGCAGCCCCCGAAAAGCCCGCCAGGCCCGCTGAACCGCCAGCCGCGTAGCCGCCGGACCAACCACCGTCGGCACCGCGCCGCGCAACAGAGCGCGCTGCCGCTGCTGGCATAATTCAGCGGCTTTTTCACAAGCCGGGCCAGGCGGCACGCCCGCCGGCCACGCTCAGCTATCAATCGAATAGCAACCCCGCGGCATCCCAACCACTCACTCACCCAAGGAATCTCCATGACCACCACCCCTTCCGGCCTGCAATACGAAGACACCAAAGTGGGCGAAGGCGCCGAGGCCGCCCGTGGCCAGAGCGTGACCGTTCATTACACCGGATGGCTGTACAACGACGGCGTGCAAGGCGCCAAGTTCGACTCCAGCAAGGACCGCAACGATCCCTTCGTGTTCTCGCTCGGCGCCGGCATGGTCATCAAGGGCTGGGACGAAGGCGTGGCTGGCATGAAGGTCGGCGGCTCGCGCACCCTGGTCATTCCCGCCGCACTGGGCTATGGCGCCCGGGGCGCCGGCGGCGTGATTCCGCCGAACGCCACGCTGAAGTTCGACGTCGACCTGCTCGCCGTCAAGTAAACGGGCCCGCGCCATGTGGCGCCGCGCATTCCGGCGTGAAAGCGGAGAACCCCTTGAAAAACCGGGGGGTGGCCTCAGCTTTCGCCGTCAGGTTTACAACTTTTTGACCCACAGCATGTCCGAACAAACACCCAATCCCTACCAGCAGCAACAGCCGCTGAGCGGCAATCCGAGCCCCGAAGAACTCGAGGCCGGCCAGGCGGCCAATGACGTCGAGGCCCTGGCCCAGGCGCAGGCCGATCTGGCTGCGCTGAAGGCCAAGAGCGCCGACCTCGCCGACCAGTTCCTGCGCGCCAAGGCCGATGCCGAAAACGCCCGCCGCCGCGCCGAGGAAGACGTCTCCAAGGCCCGCAAGTACGGTGTCGAGAGCTTTGCCGAAAGCCTGCTGCCCGTGGCCGACAGCCTCGAGGCCGGCCTGGCGATGAAGGACGGCAGCATCGAGCAGATCCGCGAAGGCGCCGAAGCCACGCTGCGCCAGCTGAGAAGCGCGCTCGAGCGCAACAAGGTCATCGCCATCGACCCGCCGCCAGGCACGAAGTTCGACCCGCATCAGCACCAGGCGATCAGCGTCGTGCCGGCCGACCAGGAGGCCAACACCGTCGTGGCCGTCCTGCAGAAGGGCTACCTGATTTCCGAGCGCGTGCTGCGCCCGGCCCTGGTCACGGTGAGCGCACCCAAGTAAGCCCAAACGGACCGATGTCCGCGTGCTCGGCCCCTTGGAAGGCATCAAAACGTTGAAAAGCGTTGAAAAGCGCAACAAAGGGCCTTGAAGTCAGCGCGGATATCCACACGTTGAACACATGGGACGCCGAGACGCGTGTCCCGACAAATTTTCAAAAATATCAGGAGTTAAAAATGGGAAGAATCATCGGTATCGACTTGGGCACGACCAACAGCTGCGTCTCCGTGATGGAGGGCAACACCCCCAAGGTCATCGAGAACTCGGAAGGCGCGCGCACCACGCCGTCCATCGTCGCCTACCAGGAAGACGGTGAAGTGCTGGTCGGCGCCAGCGCCAAGCGCCAGGCCGTGACGAACCCACGCAACACGCTGTACGCCGTGAAGCGCCTGATCGGCCGCAAGTTCACCGAGAAGGAAGTGCAGAAGGACATCGACCTGATGCCCTACAAGATCGTGGCCGCCGACAACGGCGACGCCTGGGTCGAAGTGCGCGGCACCAAGATCTCGGCCCAGCAGGTCAGCGCCGACATCCTGCGCAAGATGAAGAAGACCGCCGAAGACTACCTCGGCGAGCCTGTGACCGAAGCCGTCATCACCGTGCCTGCGTACTTCAACGACGCACAGCGCCAGGCCACCAAGGACGCTGGCCGCATCGCCGGCCTCGACGTCAAGCGCATCATCAACGAGCCCACCGCCGCGGCCCTGGCCTTCGGCCTGGACAAGCAGGAAAAGGGCGACCGCAAGATCGCCGTGTATGACCTGGGTGGCGGCACGTTCGACGTGTCCATCATCGAGATCGCCGACGTCGATGGCGAGAAGCAGTTCGAAGTGTTGTCAACCAACGGTGACACCTTCCTGGGCGGCGAAGACTTCGACCAGCGCATCATCGACTACATCATTGCCGAGTTCAAGAAGGACCAGGGCGTCGACCTGTCGAAGGACGTGCTGGCCCTGCAGCGCCTGAAGGAAGCCGCCGAAAAGGCCAAGATCGAACTGTCGAACGGCGCCGCCACCGACATCAACCTGCCTTACGTCACCGCCGATGCCTCGGGCCCGAAGCACCTGAACATCAAGCTCAGCCGCGCCAAGCTCGAAGCCCTGGTCGAAGAACTGATCGAACGCACCATCGCCCCTTGCCGCACCGCGATCAAGGACGCCGGCGTGTCGGTCTCGGACATCCATGACGTGATCCTGGTCGGCGGCATGACCCGCATGCCCAAGGTGCAGGACAAGGTCAAGGAATTCTTCGGCCGCGAACCGCGCAAGGACGTGAACCCCGATGAAGCCGTGGCTGTCGGCGCCGCCATCCAGGGCCAGGTGCTCTCCGGCGACCGCAAGGACGTGCTGCGGCTCGACGTCACCCCGCTCTCCCTTGGCATTGAAACCCTGGGCGGCGTGATGACCAAGATGATCACCAAGAACACCACGATCCCGACGAAGTTCGCACAGACCTTCTCCACGGCCGATGACAACCAGCCGGCGGTGACGATCAAGGTGTTCCAGGGCGAGCGCGAGATCGCGGCGGTGAACAAGCTGCTCGGCGAGTTCAACCTCGAAGGGATTCCACCGGCAGCCCGTGGCACGCCGCAGATCGAAGTGTCGTTCGACATCGACGCCAACGGCATCCTGCACGTCGGCGCCAAGGACAAGGGCACCGGCAAG
>JAQGNA010000212.1 GCA_028292075.1 Rhodoferax sp.
GTCCAATGGGCCTGTGCGGCGGATTCGACTTCGGAATGGTTGTATTTGTCTTGCATGGGACGTGTCTGTCGCGAATGGAGGGGCAGCGCGGCGCTGCAATGCCCGGATTTTAGGCGGTCGCTGCGCGCGAGTGCCGCGGCGGCACAGATTGGGGATGCGTCAGCGAGGCGGCTCGGCGATGAAACCGATGCGGCCGAGCCCGGCCTTCTGCGCCGCGCCGATGACTTCGACCACCCGCCCATACGGCACGGCGGTGTCGGCCCGCAGTTGCACCTCGGTGTCGGCGTTGCGGGCCGCGGCTTCGCCCAGCTGCCGTGCGAGGCTGGCGACATCGACGGGCCGGTCGTTCAGGAACACCTGGCCCGACTTGTCGAGCACCACGGTGACGAAAGTGGGGGCCGCGTCGGCCCTGGCGGCATCGGTCTTGGGCAGGTCGAGTCGCACCGAGCTGGCCAGCAACGGCGCGGTGAGGATGAAAATCACTACCAGCACCAGCATGACGTCGATCAACGGCGTCATGTTGATGTCGCTCATCGGCGCGGCACCCTTGCTGCGCTCCAGGCGCCCGAAAGCCATGGTCAGTCCGCTCCGCCGGCGGGCAGGTGGCCGGCCAGCAATTCACGCAGGTCGCGGGCAAACCCTTCGAGGTCGGCTTCGATGCGACCGATCAACCGGCCGAGCACGTTGTAGGCCAGCACCGCCGGAATCGCCACCGCCAGTCCGGCCGCGGTCATGATCAGCGCCTCGCCCACCGGACCGGCGATTCGGTCGATGGTGATCTGCCCGGCCTGGGTGATGGCCGTCAGCGCGTGGTAGATGCCCCAGACGGTGCCGAGCAAACCCACGAAAGGCGCCGTTGAACCAACAGTGGCCAGCAGCACCTGCCCGAACTGCAGACGGTGCAGTACCGCATGCAGCGCGTCGCGCAGCACCCGGGTGAGCTGCTGGGCGCGGTCGCCGGCGCCGGCCAGGGTGCCGGCCGAAGACACCTGCGTGGCGTCGATCAGCGGCAGCACCAGCCGGGCGCGGTCGAAGGCAGCCACCCGCTGGCCGGCATCGGCCAGACCCGGCGACTGCCAGAACGCGGCGGTGCTACGCCCCACATCGCCCACCGCGCGACGCAGCAACCAGGTTTTCCAGAGAATGACAACCCAGCTGGCCACCGACATGGCCAGCAGCAGCAAGATCACCAGCCGGCTGACGAAGTCGCCCTGCTCGAAAAGGTGCAGCAGGCTCATGCGGGGCCGTGAGGTGCGTGAATCGACGGACGAGCGTGAAGCCGGCGCGGCCTAGCGCAGGCCAAGCACGTCGAACATGTCGAACAGGCCACGCTCGCGGCCGGCCAGGAAACGCGCAGCGCGCAGTGCGCCCTGCGCGTAAGTGGTGCGGCTCGACGACTTGTGGCTGATCTCGATGCGCTCGCCGGTGCCGGCGAAGAGCACGGTGTGGTCGCCGACGATGTCGCCACCGCGGATGGCCGCGAAGCCGATGCTCGATGGATCGCGCTCGCCGGTGATGCCCTCGCGGGCGTACACGGCGCAGTCCTTCAGGTCGCGGCCCAGGGCCTCGGCGATGACCTCGCCCATCTTCAGTGCCGTGCCGGAGGGCGCATCCACCTTGTGGCGGTGGTGCGCCTCGATGATCTCGATGTCGTAGCCGGTGGGCATGGC
This sequence comes from Rhodoferax sp., assembly GCA_028292075.1. Next base: position 1,671 of record JAQGNA010000212.1, read on the forward strand.
CCTGGCGGCAAGCTCGAGCAACTTCAGCGTGACGTTGACGCCGACGCTCATGTTGGGCGCCATCATGATGGCAATGTCTTGCGCGGCCTCGGCGATCTCGGCCTTTTGGGCCTCGTTGAAGCCGGTGGTGCCGATCACCAGGTTGACCTTCAGGCGGCGGCAGGTGCGCAGGTGCGCCATCGTGCCTTCGGGCCGGGTGAAGTCGATCAGCACATCCGAAGGCTCGAGGGCTTCGTCCAGATCGGCCGTGATGACGACACCCGAGGCATGCCCCAGGAAGCCGGAGGCGTCGGTGCCGAGCGCGGGGCTGCCAGCCAGATCGAGCGCGCCGGTCAGGGCGCAATCATCGGCGGCGCGGATGGCCTCGATGAGCATGTGGCCCATGCGGCCGGAGGCGCCGGACACGGCCAGCTTGTGCAGTGCCGGGGAGCTCGGCGCAGCGACAGCGCCGCCCCCGGAAACGGAGTGTTCGGTCATGGTCAACCCACCGGCCTTATCGGGCCGCCGGTTCGAGCGGGGGATAGCTGGACGGCACGGGCGGCAGTGGCGCAGGCGTGACAGCAGGCTTGGTGGGCGCTTCCGATTTGGCAAACGACTTCAGGCTTTCGGGGCTGGCTTCGAGGTCAGGCACTTTGCGCACCTTGTGGGCTTCGCCGAGCAGGGTCACGAATTCGGCCTCGGACGGCATCGGGTCGCCTTCGACGCGGACCATGACGTTGTCCTTGAAGTACACGGTCAGCTGGCGGGCCTGGGGTTCCACGCCCTGGCGGCGCATGGTGAAGACGTAGTCCCAGCGGTCGGCATGGAAGACGCTCTGCAGCAGCGGCGTTCCGAGGATGTCCTTCACCTGCTGGCGCGGCATGCCTGGCTTGAGCGCTTCGACCTGTTCCTTCGAAACGAAGTTGCCCTGCACGATCTCGACCTTGTACGGCGTGATCGAGCCCGCGAATTTGCGTGAGGCGTCGTCCACGGTCGAGCAGGCGCTCAAAACGGCGCCGGCTGCAAGGATCAGGGCGGTGGCGCATCCGCGCGGCAAAGGTGCAAACATGGGCATGGGCGTAGCGATATGATCGTCCATTGTAGCGGCACCCCCTCGGCAGCATTCCCCCGCCGGGCCTGGGCGTGACGCGGTTCCCAGCACGCCGAAGGCGTCAGAAAGTCCAGCCATGGCGAATATCGACGAACTCAAAAGCACCGGCCTGAAGGCCACCCTCCCCCGGCTCAAGATCATGGAAATCTTCCAGAAGGGCGAGTTGCGCCACATGACGGCCGAAGACGTGTTCCGGGTGCTGCTGCTCGAGCGTTCCGACATCGGCCTCGCCACGGTGTACCGCGTGCTGACGCAGTTCGAGCAGGCCGGCATTCTTTCGCGCAGCCATTTCGAGTCCGGCAAAGCCGTCTACGAACTCAACGAAGGCCGCCATCACGACCATTTCGTGTGCACCTCCTGCGGCGCGGTCGAAGAATTCTTCGACGCCGAAATCGAGAAACGCCAGCAGCTTGTCGCCAAGACGAAAGGCTGGGTGGTGCACGACCACGCCATGGCCTTGTACGGCCTGTGCGTCAACTGCGCCAAGAACGCGCAAGCCAGCTCACAGGCGCATTGAGAGTACGGGAAACGGCGTTCTGACCTGAAGCGCCAGAAGACAAGTCGCACCGGTCAGACCGAGTGGCGGTGCGGACAAGCCTGACACTTCGTGAGACACCTCGGATCTGGCCCCGCCAGGCCGCTGGTGTCGCCCCCTGCAAGCCTGGCCTGAGCTTGTCGTAGGAGGGATGGAGGCGACACACAGTGCGCCCCTGGGGGTGTACCTATTCCTCCATGGCGCGCCGATGGCGCTCCACGAATTCCTGGTAGGTGTCGATGCCGCGCAATTGCAGAATGGTGTTGCGCACCGCCGCCTCTACCAGCACGGCGATGTTGCGGCCGGCGACCACCTGGATGATGACCTTGCGCACCGGCACGCCCAAAACATCCTGCGTGAGCGGCTCGTAGGGCAGCCGCTCGTATTCGCGCTCCATCGTCTCCTTGCGGACCAGGTGCACGATCAGCTTGAGCCGCATCTTGCGGCGCACCGCGGTCTCGCCGAAGATGCCGCGAATGTCGAGCAGGCCGATGCCGCGCACTTCAAGCAGGTTCTGCAGCAGCTCCGGGCAGCGACCTTCGATGGTGGTCTGGTTGATGCGGAAGAGGTCGACCGCGTCGTCGGCCACCAGCCCATTGCCACGCGAGATCAACTCCAGGCCTAGCTCGCTCTTGCCGAGGCCCGATTCGCCGGTGATCATCACGCCAAGGCCCAGAATGTCCATGAAAACGCCGTGCATCGAAGTGCGGTCGGCGAAATGCTTGGCCAGGTAGGCGCGCAACACGTCGATCACGAAGGCGGCCGACTCCTGCGTGGCGAACATCGGGATCTGCGCCCGCTCGCACATCGACAACAAGGCGTCAGGCGCGGTCTTGGCGTCGGCCAGAATGAGCACCGGCGGCTCCAGCGTCACGATGCGGGCGATGCGGCGTGCGCAGTCTTCCGGTGTGGCGCTGGTCAGGTAGGCGACCTCGCGCGTGCCCATGATCTGCACGCGGTACGGATGGATGTAATTGAGGTAGCCGACGAGATCGGCGCCCGAGGTGGCAGCCCGCACCGCCACTTCGTCGAAACGCCGCTCGGACGCCCCGAGCCCCGCCACCCATTCCCAGCGCAGCAGGCCGCGGAAGGCTTCGAACAGGACGTCGGCGCTGACGACGGTGGGCTTCAAGGCGGCGACTCAGGCAATGCGAAAGAAAATGGCCGAAACAGCGGTCTGCGGTCGCGCTTCGGTCGGGCTGGTGGCGATCAGGCGGGTTGCGCCGACTGCCAGGTGGATATCAGGCTGTGCAGCGTGCCGGCATCGACCGTGGTCTTGATCTTCTCGCGCAGCGGCGCGTCGCTCAGCAGCTCGGCGATCTCGGACAATATTTCAAGGTGTTTCTGCGTGGCCGCCTCGGGCACCAGCAGGAAGATCAGCAGGCCGACCGGCTGTTCGTCAGGCGCATCGAAGCCGATGGGCTGGGCCAGTTGCACCACCGCCGCCATCGGCGCCTTCAGCCCCTTGATGCGGCCGTGCGGAATCGCGACCCCGTGGCCGAGTCCGGTGGAGCCAAGACGCTCGCGGGCGAACAGGCTGTCGGTGATCAGGGCCCGGCTCAGGCCATGCAAATTCTCGAACAGCAGCCCGGCCTCCTCGAAAGCACGTTTCTTGCTGGTGGCATCGACGCTCACGAGCACTTGAGCGGAAGGCAGGATGGACGCTAGGCGGTTCATATCGAGTTGCGAATTATGCACGCCTTGCGGCAGTGCAACAAAAAAGCCGCCAGATGGCCGGGCGGCTTGCTGGTGCGGGCGGTACGGGCCGCCGCGCGACGCGCTACATCAGGCGCTTGGACGCACCGTGGTGGTGATCCTGGACACGGTCCTTGTGCCGGACCACCTGGCGATCGAGCTTGTCGACCAGTTCGTCGACCGCGGCATAGAGATCAGCATGCGAACTTTCGGCAAACATGTCGTTGCCCTTGACGTGGATATTGCATTCGGCGCGTTGTCGTCCCTGCTTTTCCTTTTGCTTCTCGATGCAGAGAAGGACCTTCACATCGACCACCTGATCGAAGTGCCGCGTGATGCGGTCGAGCTTGGTGGTTACGTAGCTACGCAGTGCGGGGGTCACGTCAAGGTGATGGCCGCTGATCGTCAGATTCATGGAGTACCTCTTCATTTCCGGGTTAAGGAAAATTCACTATGCGCCGGTTGAAAATGAATTGCAAGGGCATTTCCGGAAGGGTTTGCAACATGCTGCAAGCCTGCGCGGATGACGCGGCAAGCCTCGCGCACGACGCACCAAAAACGAGCGAAACGCGTCGCCAGAGGAGAAACCCGACGGTTGAAATGCGATAATCGAGCCCCTTGTCGACGGATTTACACCATGGAAAGCACCCCCAGTCGGTAGCTTTCAACTCCCTGCGCGGCATGGGGTTGGAAGCCACGCCCAACCCCTCCGAACAGAACCCATCCAGGGAGTGCCATGCTCAATATTTTCACGCTCGCGAATGGACGCCTCGTCCAGGAAGAGATCGAAGCCCTCGAAGAACTCTCCGGGTTTCAGCCCATCTGGGTCGATCTGGAATCCCCCACCGTCGAAGAAAAGCGCTGGGTCAAGCAGTACTACGGCCTGTCCATCCCGGAAGACGCGATGGACGAGGACATCGAGGAATCCGCGCGCTTCTACGAAGAAGACAACGGTGAACTGCACATTCGCAGCGACTTCCTCATCGACGACGACGAAGACCCGCGCTCGGTGCGCGTCGCCTTCATCCTGAACCAGCACAACGCCGAACTGCGCAGCCGCGGCGTGCTGTTCTCCATCCACGACGAAGACGTGCCGGTGTTCCGGCTGCTGCGCATGCGTGCGCGCCGCGCCCCGGGGCTGATCGAAGACGCCAAGGAAGTGCTGCTCAAGCTGTTCGACGCCGACGCCGAATATTCGGCCGACACGCTGGAGAACATCTACGACGAACTCAAGAAGGTGAGCGAGCAGGTGTTGTCGGGCAACATGACCGACGCCCTGGCCAGCGTGGTGCTCGGCGAAATTGCCCGCCACGAAGACCTGAACAGCCGCATCCGCCGCAACGTGATGGACACCCGCCGCGCCGTCAGCTTCATGATGCGCAGCAAGATGCTCAAGGCCGAACAATTCGAAGAGGCCCGACAGATCCTGCGCGACATCGAGTCGCTGGACAACCACACGGCCTTCCTGTTCGACAAGATCAACTTC
>JAQGNA010000195.1 GCA_028292075.1 Rhodoferax sp.
GCTGCTGCCCTGGGACGTCGATCCCGCCCAGGTGCTGATCACCACCGGCTCGCAGCAGGCGCTCGACCTGATTGGCAAGATCCTCATCGACAAGGACAGCAAGATCCTGGTGGAGACGCCCACCTACCTGGGCGCGATCCAGGCTTTCGCCCCGATGGAGCCGAGCGTGGTGGGCGTGGCCTGCGACGACGAAGGCGTGGACATCGACGACCTCGTCAAGAAGGCCGAAGGCGCGCGCTTCTTCTACGTGCTGCCCAACTTCCAGAACCCGACCGGCCGCACCATGAGCGAAGCCCGCCGCGCCGCGCTGTCGAAGCGCGCCGCCGAGTTGGGCCTGCCGCTGGTGGAAGACAACCCCTACGGCGAACTGTGGTTCGACCAGCCCCCAGCCGCGTCGCTCACCTCGCGCAACCCCGACGGCTGCATCTACATGGGTTCGTTCTCGAAGGTGCTGGCGCCCGGCCTGCGGCTCGGCTACATCGTCGCCCCCAAGGCCATCATGCCCAAGCTGCTGCAGGCCAAGCAGGCCGCCGACCTGCACACGCCGGGCTTCAACCAGCGCATCGTCGCCGAGGTGATGAAGGGCAACTTCCTCGACCGCCACGTGCCCACGATCCGCTCGCTCTACAAGACCCAGTGCCACGCCATGCTGGCCGCGCTGGAGCGCGAAATGCCCGAGGGCACCACCTGGAACACGCCGGACGGCGGCATGTTCATCTGGGCCCGCCTGCCCGAGGGCATGGAAGCCATCGGCCTGTTGCCCACCGCCGTGGAGAAAGGCGTGGCCTTCGTGCCGGGCGCCGCCTTCTATGCCGACAACCCCGACCCGCGCTGCTTGCGGCTGTCGTTCGTGACGGCGAGCGTCGAGCAGATCAACGTCGGCATCAAGGCGCTGGCCGAGGCGATCCGCGAACACCACCCCGCCAGCGAACTGGCCCCGCTGGAGATCTGAGCCATGGAGATGCTGCATTTGTGGGGCCGCATGAGCTCCATCAACGTCCGCAAGGTGGTCTGGACCGTGCAGGAGCTCGGCCTGACCCTGCAGCGCACCGACGCCGGCGGGCAGTTCGGCGTCGTGCTCGAACCGGAGTTTCTGGCCAAGAACCCCAACGCCCTGGTGCCGCTGCTCGAAGACGGCGAGGCCACGCTGTGGGAATCGAACGTGATCGTGCGCTACCTCTGCGCGCGGCATTCGCCCGGTGATTTCTACCCCGAGCCCCTGCCCGAGCGCTTTGCCGCCGAGCAGTGGATGGACTGGCAGCAGACCACGCTCAACCCGGCCGGCCGGCATGCCTTCGTGCAGCTTGTGCGGGTGCCACCCGAGCAGCGCCGGCAGGACTGGATCGCCGCCTCGAACGCCGAAACCGAGCCGCTCATGGCCCTGCTCGACGCCCACCTCGGCCGGCAGGCCTACATGGCGGGCAGCCGCTTCACCATGGCCGACATCCCGGTGGCCTGCGAAGTGCACCGATGGACCAACCTGCCACAGCCCCAGGTGCCCCGGCCGAACATCGCACGCTGGTACCAGGAGATCCTGGCCCGGCCGGGTTCCATCGGCGTACTCGACCAGCCCCTGGCCTGACGCCCCAACGCCTTCGCCCCTGAGCGCGGCAGCGAGCCCGGCCACCACCGGCGCGCTCCGCGCTCTTTCAATTTCTGGAAAGAAGATGCCGCCTACCGCCCCGCCCCGCCAACGCCCTTTCAAGCAGGTCGACGTGTTCACCAACGAGGCCTACTTTGGCAACCCGCTGGCGGTGGTGCTCGACGGCACCGGCCTGGACGAAACGCAGATGCTGCGCTTCGCCAACTGGACCAACCTCTCGGAAACCACCTTCCTGCTGCCGCCCACGCCCGAAGGCCGGGCCGGCGGTGCGGACTACCGGGTGCGCATCTTCGCGCCCGGCGGGGAAATGCGCTTTGCCGGGCATCCCACGCTCGGCAGCTGCCACGCCTGGCTGGAGGCCGGCGGCGTGCCGCATTCCAGCCGGCGGATCGTGCAGGAGTGCGCTGCCGGTCTGGTGGCAATCGAACGCGACGGCCAGCGGCTGGCCTTCCAGGCGCCGCCGCTGAAGCGCAGCGCCCCGGCCGCGATGAAGCTGGCCCAGGTGGCCGCCGCACTGGGGCTGAAATCGCAGCAGATCATCAGCGCCCAGGTGCTCGACAATGGCGCGACCTGGCTCGGCATGCTGCTCGACGACCCGCACACCGTGCTGCAGCTCCAGCCCGACCATCTCGAACTGAAGCACCTGGGCTGGACCGTGGGCGTGGCCGCGTTCTACCCCTCGGCCTCGGAAGCGCCGGCACTCATCGTGCGGTCGAACCGCGAAGCCCGCGCATTTGGCGAACGCCCCGCCCCAACCCCACCGCCCGACGCCGACGCCGACGCCGAACCCGACATGGAGGTGCGGGCCTTTGCCTCGCCAGAGGGCGTGAGCGAAGACCCGGTCACCGGCAGCCTGAACGCCAGCCTGGCCCAATGGCTCATTGCCGATGGCCGCGCGCCGGCCCGCTATCTCGCGGCGCAGGGCACCTGCCTCGGCCGGGCCGGCCGGGTCGCCATCCACAGCGACGCCGATGGCCAGGTCTGGGTGGGCGGCGACTCGGTCACCTGCCTGGACGGCACGGTGCTGCTCTGACCGCGCCGTCCACAGTGGCAACGGCGGCGCCCGCCCCGGCACACGGGCTCGCAACCGTCATGCTGCCGTTCGCGCTGGCGCACTTCATGTCGTACCTGTTCCGCTGCGTGAACGCGGTGGTCTACCCCGACCTGGTGCGCGACGTGGGGCTTACGCCCAACACGCTCGGCCTGCTCACCGGCGCCTACTTCATCGCCTTCGCGGTGGCCCAGCTGCCGGTGGGCATCGCCCTCGACCGCTTTGGCCCGCGCCGGGTGCAGGTGCCGATGCTGCTGGTCGCCGCGCTCGGTGGCTGGCTCTTCGCGCAGGCAGAGTCGTTCACGGCACTGGTGCTGGCGCGCGGCTTGATCGGCCTGGGGGTCGCGGCTTCGCTGATGGCCGCCATCAAGGCCAATTCGCTGTGGCTGCCCGCCGCCCGCCTGCCGCTGTCCACCGCCGTGCTGCTGGCCGTGGGCGGCCTCGGTGCGGTGGCGGCCACGGCGCCATTGCAGCTGGTGCTCGGGTGGGTGGGCTGGCGCGGCGCGTTCATCGGCACGGCGGCGGCCACTGCGCTGGTGAGCTTGCTGATCTGGGCGGTTGCCCCGACGCCGGCGGCGACCGAACCGGTGCCGGTCCGGCAGATGGCGCGGGCCGTCGGCCAGCTCTACCGTTCGGCCGGCTTCTGGCGCATCGCCGTGTGCACGCTGTTCGCCAACGCCACCTACATGGCGGTTCAGAGCCTGTGGATGGGGCCGTGGCTCAGCGACGTCGCGCACCTGGCGCGGCCGGTGGTGTCGCAGGTGCTGTTCGCCGGCACGCTGGCCATGGTGGCCGGCTCGCTGGGCTTTGGCTGGACCACCGACCGCCTGCGCCGCCACGGCGTGCGGCCGGCCATGGTCTGCGGCACCGGCGTGGCGATCTTCTGGGTGTTTCAGGGGCTGATGCTGCTGGGCGATGTGGTGAATCCCTGGTTTGTCGCCGTGGGGTTCAGCCTTTTCGGCACCGCGGCGGCCATGAACTACGCCATCGTGGCGCAAAGCGTGCCGGTGCACCTCACCGGCCGTGTCAGCACCTGTTTCAACCTGCTGATCTTCCTGGCCACCTTCGGCGTTCAGTGGGGCATGGGCGCGCTGATCAGCACCTGGGCGCCGCAGGGCGGCAGGTATCCACCCGAGGCCTACCGCGCGGCCCTGCTGGCCGCCATGTTGCTGCAACTGCCCGGCCTGGTGGTGTGGTGCCGCTTGCGGCCCTGGCGGCGGGGCGACTGATCAAGAGGCGGCGGGGACATTGCGGCAGCGAGCGCACCTTTTTGCCGCAACCCGCACAATGAACCGCTGATCAGGACGCGGCGGCGGCCAGCGCCAGCCGCAGCGACAGCGGCCTTGCAAAACGCCCCTGTGGTCCCCATTCATCGGCCGAGAGACTGTACGCAAGGCGGTCGCCGCGGCGGCACGCGATTTGCCTCAGGCGAGGGGAACATATTGCCACCGGCCGCGCACCAACGCACATCGTCCCTCCGCGCAACCCTTTGCCAACCCGGAAACAACTGGACAACCCAAGCCATGC
>JAQGNA010000205.1 GCA_028292075.1 Rhodoferax sp.
GGCATCGCTGGCCGTGGCCCGAGGCCTCACGGTCACCGAATCGATGGCGTTGCCGGCCTTGTTCAGGCGTACCACGTCGTGGTCATACAGGAACTGGGCGCCGCGCGCGAGGCATCGGCGGGCGAGTTCTTGGGTGAAGACGCGTGCGTCGCCGCTCTCGTCGCTGGCGGTGTAGGTGCCGCCGACGATGCGGTGTGCGAATGCCTTGAAGGCGGGCTCGATCTTCAGAAGTTCGTCACGGCTCACCACCTTGCGGTCCACGCCGAACTTGCGCATCAGCGCCGCGGCGGAACCGGCCGATGCGAACGATTTTTCGTCGGTGTAGTAGTGCGCGATGCCACGCTCCAGGCGGTTGTAGACGATGCCGGTCTGACGCACGACCTCCTTCAGCGCCACATGGCTGTACGCGCCGAGGGCGACGATCTGCTGCACGTTGCGCTCGAACGCCGTGTCGTTGCACTGGCTCAGGAATTGCAAACCCCAGCGCCATTGCTGCCAGTCGAGTTGCGGACGAAACAGCAGCGGAGCGTCGTTCCGGAACATCCACTTCAGCAGCTTGGCCGGTGCATCGCGGTTGGCCCAGGGTTCGCAGTAGCTGACCGAGATCTGTGCCGCATTGGCGAAACTGGTTTCGAGCGCGGCGTCGGGCTGGCGGTCCACCACGGTGACCTCATGCCCGCGTTCCAGCAACTGCCACGCCGTGCTGATGCCGATAATGCCTGCGCCAAGAACGATGATTTTCATGAATGGAAGTTTGTGCGAAGAGCGGTTCTAATAACAGCAAAATTAAACTAACTGTCAAAACATCAGGCAGACTAATGACGAAGCGGCACCTGTCCCATGAGCACACTTGACCCCGATGCACTGGAATGCCTCGCCGCCATCGTCGAGGAAGGCGGCTTCGAACGCGCGGCACAGCGGCTGAACATCACGCAGTCGGCGGTGTCCCAGCGGCTGCGTTCGCTGGAGTCACAAGCAGGAACCGTGCTCATCGTGCGCAGCCGGCCGCTGCGGCCCACGGCGGCGGGGCATCTGCTGCTCAAGCACACCAAGCAACTGCGCCTGTTGAGGGCCGACCTCGAACGCGACATGCGCGAGCTTGCCCCCAGCCTGCTCGGGGGCTCGCGCGACGAGGAGCGCATCTCCATCGCCATCAATGCGGACAGCATCGCCACCTGGGCCATGGGCGCGCTGCAGAGCGTGGTGCAGCAGGGGCTGCCGCTCGAAATCATCACCGACGACCAGGATTTCACCCAGGACTGGCTGCGAGAGGGCCAGGTGCTGGGCTGCGTGACCACTTTCAAGCAAGCGTTGCGAGGCTGCAAAGTGGTGCCGCTGGGGGCGATGAATTACGTGGCCGTGGGCACGCCCGAATTCGCCACCGAGCGGCTACAGGGCGAACTCACGCCGCACAACTTCCGCAAGGCGCCGTTCATCGCGTTCAACCGCAAGGACGACATGCAGACCGAGTTCGTTGGCAAGGCTTTCGGCCTGAAGCGGGTCACGCTGAGCCAGTTGTTCGTGCCGAGCTCCGAAGGGCAGGTGCGGGCCGTGCTGGCGGGATGGGGCGTGAGCGTGGTGCCCGAGATTCTGGTGCGGGGGCTGCTGGCGCAGGGCCAACTCGTCAACCTGGCCCCAGCGCACCATTTGCAGATTCAGCTGTACTGGCATTGCTGGAACCTGCAGTCGGAGGTGCTCGACACCCTGACCCTGGCATTGACCACGGCTGCCAGCGCCGCACTGGCGTGAGCGCCGCCTAGGCCGCGGTCAGAAACCGTAGGGTTGGTCGTTCGCCAGCGTCTCGCGCAGCGTCTGGGCCTTGTCCTTGCTGTATTCGCCTTCGACCCGCGCAAGCACGTCGCCCTGTCGGTTGATCACGACGGCATAGGCCTTGTTGGTGCCGGTCAGGCCAGCCGACCGGGTAAAAGCCGCACGGTCGGTGATCACCGGCAGCACGCTGGCGCGGCTCGGGTCGGTGGCATAGCGGTCTCGCAGACGTTCTTCGAGGGCCCGGCGGCCGGCGGCGTCTCCCGGGTCGTTCAGCACCGGCATACGAATCCACGGAATGGTGGTGCTGCCGGTCAGGCACAGGCCCTTGATCCAGCTCTCGATGTCGGCACGGTGGCTGCGGTCAAAACCGATGAGTGCCAGGGTGCGGTCCGCTGGCAGGTTGGCCTGCAAGGGAATGGTTTGCTGGTCGGGCCGCGTCACCATGAGGGATGGAATGCGCCCCATCACAGAGGACGAGGTGGGTGTCGCAAAGGCGAGGATCATGGCGGCGGCGATTGCGCCCACCCAAGCCAATGTGTTCAGCCAGACTGTTTTCATGACAGACCTCCAGACAGGCACGATAGTGCGAAGCAGACGACTTTGGCAAGGATTTGTGCATCCTGTCCGAACGTATTATGACTTGTTGGTAAAAAAACGTCCTCTGCAGCTGTTTAGAGACGCCACGGAATAAAATGCAGGCATGAAAGCCTCTACCGTGACCAAAATTTCCTTCAAAGAGAAGATGCTCCACGCCCGGGAAGAGGCGATCGTGCACACCGTCAACCGCCTGTTGGCGGAAAAGGGTTTCGATGCCATGACGGTCGACGAGGTGGCCGCCGGTGTGGGGATCGCCAAGGCCAGCCTCTACAAGCACTTCGCCAGCAAGGAAGACCTCGCAGCCGCCGCCATGGTTCGCGTGCTGCACCGTGCGCAGGCGTTCATCTCCACGCTGCAGCCGTCCGAAGACCCTCTGGCCAAGCTCAAGGCTGTTGCGCGGTGGGCCATGGAAGTGCAGCTGGCCGGTGAAATGCCTTCCCTTCCGAGCCAGAACTCGAGCCTCAGGGCCAACTTGCTTGCCAACAAGGCTTATCTGGACGCGCTGGTGCTGGTCAGTGACGAGCTCGGTGGCTGGATCGAAACCGCCCAGGCAGCCGGGCAACTGAGCGTGCGCCTGCCCGCGATTGCCGTGCTGTACACCCTCTACGCGCGGGCCTGCGATCCGGTGCTCGAATTTTTGAAACTGGGTGGGCAGCACAGCGATGACGAAATCATCGAGCTCGTGCTGTGCAGCTGTTTCGACGGGCTCTGCGCCCGTTGAGGTCGGGGGACCCTGCCGGTCGACCTTCTCGTTCTGGCTAGCGGACCAGCAGCACCGGCACCGTGCTGTGGGCCAGCACCTGGGTGGTGACCGAACCCATCACCAGGTTGCCCAGCGCGCTGTGCCCGTGCGATCCCATCACCACGATGTCGAACTTGCCCGAGGCGGCAAATTTGGCGATCGTCTCACCGGCATGGCCGGCTTTCCAGCTGCTCTTGGCGTCAATGCCACTCTGCGCCAGAAACTTGCACACCGGCCCAAGGATTTTTTCCGCCTCTTCCAACTGGTAGGCCGTGACCGCCGCAGCGCCCACTGCCGCCTTGGCGCGCGGTGGCAACAGCGGCTGGGCTGTAAACACCGTGTACTGCGGGCCGCTGCCGAAGAGCTCGTCGTGGGCGGTCAGATAGGCAAGCATCTTCTTGGTGTAGGTGCTGCCGTCGACGGCCAAAAGTATCTTCATGTCGGTCTCCTGGTGTTGTCTGTCGAGTGTAGTGCCGGGTCGAACTCCCACCAGCGCCGTGGCCGGTTCGTTCAAGCCGGCTTGAGCTCGATCAGCTGGCGTGGCTCGAAGTGAACCTGCTCGTTTTTTCGCGCATAGCCCAAGGGGTTTGCCACCACCCTGCAACCACCGCGCAGGTAGTCACTCGGCGCATGCAGGTGGCCATGCAGCCAAAGGCGCGCGGAGGGAAGCAGGTCGTCGAGCGCGTTGCAGAATCCAGCGGTGCCGGGCGTCAACCCGTAGCGCGGGTCCGCACTCTCCAGGCTCGGCGCGAAGTGAGTGATCACCACCGTGTCGCCCGAGAACGGCTGTACCAACGCCTCGCGCAGCCATGCCTGGCAGAGCAGGGCCTGATCGCGGATTTCCGCGGCCAGCATGGGCTGGCCGTTTCGGGTGCTGCCAGTTTTCTTGAGGTAGAAGTTAGCGGCGCGAAATGCTTTCTCGCGTGATTTGAGTTGCTGTGCAACGGTGGCGGCTGGGTCGGAGACTGTAGGGCCTAGCGCATCGAAGTCGCTCCACAAGGTCGTGCCGATGAAGCGCACGGCCCGCTCGCCAAAGTGCATGGTCAAGGTTTCGCGCTCGAGCCACCACAGACCGAGTCGTTCACAAGTGGCGCGCAGGCGGGCATGCGCCGCGTCGAAATCCTGCATGTCGTACTCATGGTTGCCGGGCACGAAGATCACCGGCATGGGCCATGCGGCAAACTGCGACAACGGTGAAAAACGCGCTAGGCCAAAGTCGTCGTCCTGCAAAAGGGAACCGGGCTGGTAAGAACCGATGTCGCCGGCCAGCACCAGCACATCGGCGCCAGGTGCGGGTTCGGGGCGGAAGTGGGGGTGGACCTCGAGGTGCAGATCGGACAGGAGCTGAATCTTCATGACGGCATCAGTCTAGGGCCAAGACGCTCTCTGGCCGTTCAGACTCCCGGCGTGAATTCCTTGGCCTGCGAGGCGTGAACCACCGTCGTCATTCCCTCTGGCGGGCAGGTTATGCGTGACGAGCATAAAGTTGCTCTTGGAAAATAAGGGAAAACCCTTATTCTTCTTTCATCGAAACTTGGCACCGCATGACGGTGGTCTTCACATGCTGCAACTTATCAACCAAATGGCCCACTTGCGTTACTGGCAACTGGGCAGCGCCGCGAAGCGTGGCAATCCGGAAGACCTGGGCGTCGCCAACGGCCTGATGCAATCCGCCGAAGCCCGCGCCGGCCAGAATCCGCACGAAGCCGCCGAATTGCGCGGTGCGGCCCAGGCCTTTCTGAGCGTCGTCCGCTAAACCGATACTTCCGACTCGAAAGCCTTTCCGCCCGACCGGGCGACGGCATGGCGCAACCAGGCGTGCCCACTGCTGTTTTCCATGCGCCGATGCCATACCGCGTCCACATGCACTGCGGGCACCGTGAACGGTAGATCGCGCTGCACCAGCTCATCCTCGATCCCTGTCACGCTGACGAAATGGCGCGGCAACACGGTCAGCAGGTTCGAGTTGGCCACCACCCTTCCCGCCGTGAAGAACTGGTTGACCGTCAGCACCACCCGCCGGTCTCGCTTGAGCTGCGCCAGTGATTCGTCGATGAAGCCGTAAGGCCGTCCCGAGAAGCTCACCAGCAGGTGCCGGGCCGCGCAAAACCGGTTGAGCGTGAACGCTCCGGCGGCCAGCGGATGTCCGCTGCGCATCACACACACATATTGCCCGTCATACAGACGTTGGTGCACGAAAGCCACGTTCTTGCCAACCTGCGCCCGCGCGGTCAGATCGGCCAGCATGGCCGGAAAAAAGCCGACCGCCAGATCCACTGTTTCGTCTTCAAGCAGTTTGCGCGGGTCGCGGGTCGTGAGCGGCACGACCCGCAGGGAAACGCCGGGCGCTTCGGTTTCGACAATGTCCACCAGGCCTGGGATGAGCGCCGCGGCGGTTGCGTCGGCCATGGCCAGCACGAACGTGTCGTCCGCCTCGGACGGTATGAACGTGCTCGGCGCCAAAGACGCCTGCAGCTGGTCGAGCGCCTCGCGAACCGCGGGCCACAACACCAGTGCACGCGGCGTCGGTTCCATGCCTTGGCCGCTGCGCCGAACCAGTTCGTCACCCAGGGCATCGCGCAGGCGGCGCAGGGCATTGCTGACGGCTGGCTGGGTGAGCGACAGGTTGCGAGCGGCGCGCGTCAGGCTGCGTTCGGCCATCACCTCGTCGAAGACCCGAAGCAGGTTCAAGTCCAAAGTCCTGAAGTTGAGGGCAGTGTTCTGCATGGTTTCGGCGACGGTGGATGGGAAATAGCGGGTTCCGAAGGGATCATGCCGGAGCCACGGCGTCGCGGAGGCCGGTTGAGAGGCTCGCCAGCACATTAATGCGGACGCCGCCAACAGAATCCATTCCCCACCTGTCGCTTTTTTGATGAATTAGGCAGATCACCCAATTAACTTGTTTGGCGGATTGACGCCACCGGCACCAACGTTACAAAACGGCAGTTTGTTGCGCTGCAGCAAAAACTTCGCCCTTGGTGCTCCTGAATTTATAGCAATGTAGTATTTTGTATCCATGGCTTCATCGCTTAATCGTTGGGAAAACAGCCGTCGGGCCGCTTCGTTAATTCGTTCTCGTTTGCGCTAGATACATCCACTTACTTTGTGCGTCTCCCCGCGATACATCACTGTGCTGAATGAATTGAATCACGAAGATAAATTTGAAGATGCCTAGTGTTAACCCTAATATTCAGTCACGCCCCAAGCCAATCGGTCTTCCGGGCCATCGTTAAAAGGAATCTCACCATGACCAGCTTTGTCCATGCCACTTATCCCGCCGAGCACCCTGGCGTAGCGCGTGCTGAATCGGTCCTCCACGCAGCCAGTGAGCTGCGCCGCGGGTTCGACAGCACCAAGGGTCTGTCAACCATGCTGTTGGCGGCCGTTGTCGCGTCTCTCGTCGTCGTCGCCGATCACTGGGTCGACACTTCCGCCGAAGGCCATCTCATGACCGCCTGGATCATGATGTGGGCTGTCGGCTTCGCGGCCATCGCCCTGTTCGCCGGCGCAACCCGCCGTGTGGCGGCCACCACTGTCAAGACGCTGGACGCATGGTCGTTCCGCGTGGCGCAGGCCCGTGCCGATGAACGTCTGTGGTCGACGGCTCAGCACGACCCACGCGTCATGGCCGATTTGCAGGCCGCCATCGAGCGCAGTGAAGTGGCCACCCCGGCCATTGCCACCGCAGCGCCCAAGGCGTACTCGTCGGTCCGCCACGCTGTTCAGCAATGGCGCATCGACGCTGCCCGTGCACGTGCCGATGCCCGGCTGTGGGCCGTGGCCCAGCGCGACTCCCGCGTGATGGACGACCTGATGGCTGCCAAGTCCCGCGCCGAAGTCGCTGCCGAAGCCCCTCGCGCCTTGCCGGCCGAAACCCAGACGCTGGCGAAGGCCGACGGCGCCGCCGCACTGCGAGATGCACTGTTCGAACTGCGTCCCAAGTTCGCCTACTACATCTGATCCGGCCCGCTCCGGCATCGCCTCTTGAAGCCACCTGCGGGTGGCTTTTTTCTTGGCCGGATGGGCGGCGCCGCACACACGTAAAAATCCCGGCGCTGGGCCGGGATCGTTGCGCCGCCGCCGGCCAGGGCCGCGACGGGGAATGACAGGAACGACCGATCAGGCCGCGAGGCGGCTTTCGATCCGGGCCTTCGTTGCTTCCAGTTCTTGCGGCAGGTGGTAGGCCAGCTGCGCGAAGAGTTCGGCGTGCAAGGCCAGCTCCTTCTGCCAGG
>JAQGNA010000252.1 GCA_028292075.1 Rhodoferax sp.
GCGTGTTCGTCCAGCAGCGCGTCGCCGATGGTGCTCATGTTGATGGTGCGCGGACGGCGGCCGGCCAGCAGGTCGGGCCGCTGCAGCGCGGCGCGGTCCGCCGGGTAATGGCTCGAGCTGCTCAGCAGCATGCCGCCGGCACGGTGCCGCCACGCGCCGATCAATGCGGGGAGGCTTGCCACGGCGCGGGTGGCGTTGCCGCCGCCGCGTGCCCGCTGCATGCCGTAATTGAGGCGAATGGCGGCTGGCTCGCCCGTCACGAAGCACTGGCCGTAGTCGTCCGCGAGCTGTTCGATCTGGGCCACCGGCACGCCGCAGACCTCCGCCGCACGGGCCGGAGGCCAGGCCATGGCCCGCTCGCGCAGCGCTTCCCAGCCCAGCGTGTGGCGGGCAATGTAGTCGTGGTCGAGGTGGTCGTTGGCGATGAGCTGGTGCATCAGCGCGAGTGCCAGCGCCGCGTCGGTGCCCGGCCGCAGGGCAATGTGCGCGTGGCACTTCTCGGCGGTTTCGGTGCGGCGGGGGTCGATGCACACCAGCCGTGCGCCGTTGCGTTTGGCCTGCTGGGCGTAGCGCCAGAAATGCAGGTTGCTGCCGATCGAGTTGCTGCCCCAGATGATGATCAGCTTCGACTCGGCGAAGAACTCGACCTTCATGCCCACCTTGCCGCCCAGTGTCTGCAACAGGCCCTCGCCGCCGGCGGATGCACAGATGGTGCGGTCCAGCAGTGACGCGCCCAGCGTGTGAAAGAAGCGCCCGGCGATGCTCTCGCCCTGCACCAGGCCCATGGTGCCGGCATAGCTGTACGGCAGGATGGCCTCGGGGTTGCGCGCCGCGATGGCCTTGAGCCGGCCGGCGATGTCGTCGAGTGCTGACGTCCAGCTCACTGGCTCGAATTGGCCCGAGCCCTTGGCGCCGACGCGCTTCATCGGCGTGAGCAGGCGGTCGGGGTGGTAGGTGCGCTCGGTGTAGCGCGAAACCTTGGCGCACAGCACGCCATCGGTGTGGCGGTGCGCGGGGTTGCCCTGCACCTTCAGCGCCACCCCGTTTTCAACGGTGGTGACCAGCGAACAGGTGTCGGGGCAGTCGTGCGGGCAGGCGCCGAGCACCTGGGTGGTGGCGGGCTGGATGGCGATGATGTCGTTCATGGTGATGCGTGCGGCGGTAGCGGCCTGCTCAGGCGAGCGAGGTGGTGGCGGCGAGGCCGCGCATGAAGTCTTCGCAGCGGCCGAGCTGCTCGAGGCTCACGAACTCGTCGGGCTGGTGCGCCTGGTTGATGCTGCCGGGCCCGCACACCACGGTGGGGATGCCCGAGTTCTTGAACAGCCCCGCCTCGGTGCCAAAAGCCACCAAGGTGGTGCCCGCCTCGCCCGACAGGCGTTGCGCCAGCCGCGTCACGGCGTCGTTCGCCGAGCCCAGGAAGCTCGGAATCTCGCAGATCGTCTCGAAGCGGAAGCCGGCCTCGGGGGCGACGCGCTGCATGGCCGGGGCGGCAGCCTCGGTGAAGGCGATCACCGCCTGCTGCATGGCGCGGGCGTCGGCGGTGGGGAGGTCGCGGAATTCGTAGCGGAACTCGGCGTCGCGCGGCACCACGTTGTCGGCGATGCCGCCATGGAACTGGCCCACGCTGGCGGTGGAAAACGGCACGTCGAAGCCCTCGTAGCGCGGCTCGTTGGCCTGCATGTCCTCGGCCATGTCGCGGATCTTGCCGACCACGCGCGCGGCCATCTCGATGGCGTTGACCGACATCGGCGTGAGCGACGAATGCGCTTCCTTGCCGCGCACGCAGCATTTATAGCGGTACACGCCCTTGTGGGCGATGGCCGGCACCATGCTGGTCGGCTCGCCGACGACGCAGGCCAGGGGCTTGACGCCGGCATCGCGCAGGTCGGCGATCAGCTCCTTGACGCCGAAGCAGCCCACTTCCTCGTCGTAACTCAGGGCCAAGTGCACGGCGAACGGCGCGGGGCTGTGGGCGAAGGTTTCGGCATGGGCCAGGGCGATGGCGATGAAGCTCTTCATGTCGCAGCTGCCGCGGCCGTAGAGGCGGTCGTCCTTCAGCACGGCGCCCAGCGGGTCCATGGTCCAGTCCTGGCCGTCCCAGGGCACGGTGTCGGTGTGGCCCGAGAGGATGATGCCGGCCGGCTTGCCTTCGCCGAGCGTGGCGAAGAGGTTGGCCTTGGTCTTGTCGGCGTTCCAGGTCAGCCGGCTCTTCACGCCCAGACCGGCCAGCGTGTCGCGCACGAAGTGGATCAGTTCGAGGTTGGAGTTGCGGCTGACGGTGTTCATGCGCACCAGCGTCTGGGCCAGTTGCAGGGCTTGGGTCGTGATCATGGCGTATTGTGGCCGAGCCGCGCGGGCGCTGCACCGGCGCTGTGGCGGCGCGGAAGCGTGGAACCCCACGGTGGGCGCGGGTCGGGGCGACCGGCTATATTGTTGGCGCGAAGCATGCATGCAGATCGCATGCAGGGCACATGCAGAACACGTGCCAGTGCCGCTCCGCCCCGACTTGGCCATTTGGTTCACGCACAGGAACACCTCCCATGAAAGTCATCGATTCCATCGTCACCCAGGCCGCTGGCATCGCCGCCGTGCGCCGCGATCTCCATGCCCATCCCGAGTTGTGCTTCCAGGAGGTGCGCACCGCCGACGTGGTGGCCGCAAAGCTCACGGAATGGGGCATTCCCATCCACCGTGGGCTCGGCACCACCGGCGTGGTGGGCATCGTGCGCAACGGCAGCAGCGACCGCGCCGTGGGCCTGCGCGCCGACATGGACGCACTGCCACTTCAAGAGTTCAACACGTTTGCGCACAAGAGCCAGGTCGACGGCAAGATGCACGCCTGCGGCCACGACGGCCACACCGCCATGCTGCTGGCCGCGGCCCAGCATCTGTCGAAGCACCGGAACTTCGACGGTACGGTCTACCTGATCTTCCAGCCGGCCGAAGAAGGCGGCGGCGGCGCGCGCGAGATGATCAAGGAAGGGCTGTTCGAGCAGTTCCCGATGGACGCCGTGTTCGGCATGCACAACTGGCCCGGCATGAAGGTGGGACAGTTCGCGGTGAGCCCCGGGCCGGTGATGGCGTCGAGCAACGAGTTCAAGATCACCATCCACGGCAAGGGCAGCCATGCCGCCATGCCCAACAACGGCATCGACCCGGTGCCGATCGCCTGCCAGATCGTGCAGGGCTTTCAGACCATCATCAGCCGCAACAAGAAGCCCATCGACGCAGGCGTGATCTCGGTGACTATGATCCATGCCGGCGCCGCCACCAACGTGGTGCCCGACAGCTGCGAGCTGCAGGGCACGGTGCGCACCTTCTCGCTCGAGGTGCTCGACCTGATCGAGGCGCGCATGCAGCAGGTGGCAGAGAACATCAGCGCGGCTTTTGGTGCCCGCTGCGAGTTCGCGTTCAAGCGCAACTACCCGCCTACGGTGAACCACCCCGAGGCGGCCGCGTTCGCCCGCGAGGTGATGGCCGGCATCGTCGGCGAGGCGAATGTCGTGAAGCAGGAGCCCACCATGGGCGCCGAAGATTTTGCCTTCATGCTGCAGGCCAAGCCCGGCGCCTATGTGTTCATCGCCAACGGCGACGGAGACCACCGCGAGATGGGCCACGGCGGAGGCCCCTGCGTGCTGCATAACCCGAGCTACGACTTCAA
>JAQGNA010000300.1 GCA_028292075.1 Rhodoferax sp.
CGACGGCCATCATCACGCGTTGCATCCAGGAGGCGGTGCGCGACGTGGGCGGCACGGTGCCAACCGACGAAGCGGCTTCCTATGTGATCGGCATGGCGCTGATGCAGGCGCTGGCCCATGCGGCGCCGACGTGCCGCCGGAGAAATACCCCGAGCTCGGCGCGCGCTACCGGCACCACTATGCCCGGCACCAGAACGACATCAGCCTATTTGCGGGCGTGTTGCCGATGCTCGACGCACTCAAGGCGCGTCAACACGTGTTGACCGTCGCCACCGGCAAGTCGAGGCGCGGGCTCGACGAGGTGCTGCAAACCGTTGAACTGCAGGGCGTGTTCGACGGCTCACGCACCGCGGACGAGACGGCCGGCAAGCCGCATCCGCGCATGCTGAACGAGCTGATGCGTGAATTCGGCGTGCCGCCCGAGCGCACGCTCATGATCGGAGACACCACGCACGACCTGCAGATGGCATTGAATGCCTGCTGCCATTCGGTTGGCGTGAGCTACGGTGCCCATGAGCCGACGGCCTTCGACGTACTGAAGCCGCGCTGCGTCGCCCATTCCGTGCGTGAACTGCACGACTGGCTGCTGGCGAACGGCTGACACGGCACTGCGCGGCCCATGGACATCATCCCCCTGTGCAATTCGCGCGATCTTTCTTACGGTGGTCATGCCGTACCCTTCGACGTGCTGTACCTCGGGCAAACCTGCCGCGCCTTCGCCATCCGCTACCAGGGCCGGCCCCATGCCTACCTGAACCGTTGCACGCACGTGGCCATGGAACTCGACTACCAGCCCAACCGTTTTTTCGACGACACCGGCGAATGGCTGCTCTGCGCCACCCACGGCGCGGCTTACCGGCCCGATACCGGCGACTGCGGCGGCGGACCTTGCCGCGGCGGCCTGGTGAAGATTGACCTTTCCGAATTCGATGGCGTGGTGCACTGGCATACTCGGCATCCATTGCAGGCCGTGGTTTTCTAGCCACCTCCGTTTCCACATACCCCCAAAAGTTTTCCACCATGACCGACCCCCATCTTCCCGGCGGCCCTGACGCCCCGTACGGCCGAGAGCCGTCTTTTTCGGCAGCGCCGCCGGTGCCGCCCGCGTCGAGCCAGGCCCCTGGCTGGGAACGGGCTGCCCTTGAAAAATTGGCGTTCGCCGCCCTGGCCGAGCAAAAGGCCTCGCGCCGCTGGAAGACCTTCGTTCGGCTGGCGTGGCTGGCCTTCTTCATCGCAGTGGCCTGGATGGCGCTTTCCAGGGCCGCCCCAACCGCTGACAAGACCACCGCCCATACCGCCGTGGTCGAGATCAAGGGTGAGATCGCTGCCGGCGCCGATGCCAGCGCCGAGTTCGTCATCGCCGCCATGCGCAGCGCCTTCGAGGACGAGGGCGCGCAGGCGGTGGTGCTGCTCATCAATTCGCCTGGCGGCAGCCCGGTGCAGGCCGGCATCATCAACGACGAAGTGCGGCGCCTGAAGCTGCTGCACAAGAAGCCGGTCTACGCCGTGGTTGAAGAAACCTGCGCCTCGGCGGCCTACTACATTGCCGTGGCGGCCGACCAGATCTTCGTCGACAAGGCGAGCATCGTCGGCAGCATCGGCGTGTTGATGGATGGCTTCGGTTTCACAGGGCTCATGGAGAAGCTGGGTGTCGAGCGGCGATTGCTGACCGCAGGCGAAAACAAGGGCTTTCTCGACCCCTTCAGTCCCCAGACAGAAAAGCAGCGCGCCTATGCCCAGGCGATGCTCGACCAGATCCACCAGCAGTTCATCGGCGCGGTGAAAGCCGGCCGGGGCGACCGCCTGAAGGAAACGCCTGAAACGTTCAGCGGCCTTTTCTGGAGCGGCCAGCAAGCGGTGGAACTCGGACTGGCAGACCACCTTGGCAATCTGGACTATGTCGCACGGGAGGTCGTCAAGGCCGAGGAGCTCATCGACTACACCCGCCGCGACAACGTGGCCGAACGCCTGGCCAAGCGTTTCGGCGCGGCCATTGGCGAAGGCGGCGTGCGCGCGCTGCGCTCCCTTCCTGCACTGCGCTGAACCGTCTTCTAGCGGCCGATCGCAAAGACGGCCGGCAGGTCGCCGATCGCCGCAGCGAGGCTTTTTTGCTTCCAGGCGCGCGCGGTGTCGCTCACCGTGCGCTGGGTCGGCAACGTCAGGCCGGTGCTGACGGAGAGTCGGGTGTTGTGCTGCAGGGTCTGCACCAGCGCCTGCAGAAGGGCTGCATTGCGGTACGGCGTTTCGATGAACAGCTGGGTCTGGCCCGACTTCAACGCCAACGACTCCAATTCGCGCACCCGCTGCGCACGCTCGCCTGGGTCCTGCGGCAGGTAGCCGACAAAGGCGAAGTTCTGTCCGTTGAGCCCGCTGGCCGCGAGCGCCAGCAGCAGCGAGACCGGGCCGACCAGCGGCAGCACTTCGATCTCGAGTGCATGCGCCGCACGCACCACCGAAGAGCCCGGGTCGGCCACGGCTGGCATGCCGGCTTCGCTCAGCAGGCCGATGTCATGGCCATCCAAGGCCGCCGCGAGCAGCGGCCTGGCGTCGAACTGGCCCGTGTGGTCGCCCTTCTTGTGAATTTCGCGCGGCAATTCCGTGATCTGGAGCGCCTGGATCTGCTGGGCCAGCGGCACCACCTCGTTCACGCGCTTCAGATAGGCGCGGGTGGACTTGGCATTCTCCGTGACCCAATGCATGAGGCGGGCGGCGACCTGCAGTGTCCCAAGGGGCAGGGCGTCGGTCAAAGGGGCCTGTGTGTCGCAACCGAAGTCGAGCGGGGCCGGCACCAGGTAGAGCCGGCCACGTGGTGTGTTTGCAGCGGTCATGGCAGGGTGCCACCAGCGGCGCGCAGCAACCGGCAGGTGCGGATCAGCGGCAGCCCGATCAGTGCGGTCGGGTCGTCGCTGTCGATCGCGTCGAGCAGGGTGATGCCCAGGCCTTCGCTTTTGGCGCTGCCGGCGCAGTCGTAAGGTCGCTCGGCCAGCAGGTAAGCCTCGATCTCGGCGTCCGACAGCTGGCGAAACACAACTCGCACCGGGGCCAGCAAGGTTTCCGCAAAACCTGTCGCCTGGCAGACGACCGACACTGCAGTCTGAAAGACCACGGTCTGGCCGCGCATGCGACGCAGCTGGGCCACTGCCCGCGCGTGGTCGCCGGGCTTGCCCAGCGGTTCGCCATCGAGGTCTGCCACTTGGTCGGAGCCGATGACCACGGCCTCGGGATCCTGCGCCGCGACGGCGTTGGCTTTGGCCAGGGCCAGCCGGCAGGCCAGCGCATCGGGAGCTTCGCCGGCCAGCGGCGTTTCGTCGACGTAAGGCGCGACCACATCAAAGGGCAGGCGCAGGCGCTCGAGCAATTCACGCCGGTAGCGTGAGGTGGAGCCCAGGATCAGCCTGCGGGCGTTAGGGGAGGTCGTGGAAGGCATCGCCCGATTC